>CALFXQ010000112.1 GCA_937958285.1 uncultured Fusibacter sp.
AGTTACAAGACGTTATTGTAACCCTCGGAGATTCTGCCCAGCAAATTGGAGAAATTCTCGACATTATCGATGATATTGCAGAGCAAACCAATATTCTTTCTTTAAATGCCAGTATTGAAGCTGCACGCGCAGGAGAACATGGCCGCGGCTTCTCAGTAGTTGCCAGTGCCATCGGAAGACTTGCAGAAAAATCATCTGTAGCAACTAAAAATATTGCAAGCATATTAAAGAGCATCGAAAAGCTTATCGCCAAAGCCGTGAAAAATGCTGAGCTCAACAATCATTCCATTACAAATGGGAATGCCCAGATGATCAATACTACAGCTGCTTTTACAGAAATTGATATGGCTATTCAAAAGAGTTCAGAGTATATGCATGCCATTGTAAGCGCCACAGAAGAACAGCAACGCGCGGCCAAATCCATATTCACCGCCACAGACAAGGTTAATTTGCTTGCCATGCACGTCTCTGCAGCGAGTGAAGAACAACTCGCGACAATAGAAGATATGGTGCAAACCGCAGAAACCATTACGACCTTAACAAGAGATGCTGCCGAACGCACCAATAGTCAAACAAACGAAACAAAACAGCTTACAGAGTACAGTAGCCAAACAAAGCGCCTGTCGCAAGATGTGGCTTTGATGAGCCAGCAAATCAACACACTATCTGAACAATTAGACGGCGAAGCTACGCGAATCCGTCATCTCGTTGCAAAATTTATTATCGAATCGTCAGAGACGTGATTTTATGATAAATGGCTATTTGTTTTTTAAACTAGGTACCCAGTTGTTTGCTCTCGACCAACTCGATATTTCAGAAATTGGTCGACTTAAAGACTATCATGTTTTTCCGATACCACACAGTTTGCCAATCTGTGTGGGCGCGGTTCAACATCGCGGAAAAGTGATCCCAGTTTTGTCGGGTGCTCAGCTTTTTCAGCCATCTCAGGTAGCCTCAAGCACAATATCCCAAACAGAACAGCTTATCTTTTTCAATACCGCGGTAGGACCAATGGCCTTTACCGTCGATTCCATTTCACAAGATCCTTTGGTACTCTCAGAGTTTGGCGAATGGACTTTTATCCAGTTATCGGATTACTTTTAGGAGAGGCATATGTTGGTTTTCGACCGTCACAACCCTTACCATTTACTATTTTGGGAAGAGTCAGATGAACAGATAAAGGCTATTGAATCCGATCTTCTCCACTTAGAAAACAACCCTCACGATATGACATGTATCCAACGGCTATTTCGGAATGCCCACAGCCTAAAAGGTTCCAGCGCCACCATGGCCTTATCGGAAATAGCTGAAATAACCCACGATATGGAAACGACCTTCGACAATGCGCGCAAGGGCAATCAAACCCTTCGCGTAGAACAATTCAACGCGCTTCTAAAACAACTCGATGCCATAAAGTTATTACACCAAAAGCTAATGTTCATGTCTGAAGGCCAAAGTTCATCTTGTGATGAAGGCTCTTGGATTCGCGTAACATTCACGTCAGGCACAGACTTTTTGGCAATCAAGGCCTTTCAAATTTTACGGGCCTTGAGTGCTCATTGTGAGGTGATTGAAACTATTCCAGAGAACTCTGAATCCGTCGAAGAGGATGCATTGTTCGAGGGTTGCTTTGTGATAAACTGTGACAAAGCCCTAAAAAGGGATGTGGTCGAAGCCGCCCTCATGCCAATTACAGATATACAGACTTTTGAACTCTCTATAGATCCATTTCTTGGCCATCAACTACCAGAACCTAGTATCATCAGTACAGGTCACGACCCAGCTCGTGAAATCGAGAGCGATGTATCACTCGATGTAAAAGGAAACCAAGGTCTAGAGACCGACTCAGAGAGCAGCTATCTCAAAATCCCCTCGCAGACCATAGATCAGCTAATCCATTTAGTCACAGAACTCACTATGGAACACAATACCTTGGCATCCATTGGAAAACAGTGGCTCGACAAAGAGTCAAAAGGCGCTCTCCCAAGAAAACTTCAAAGTCGACTTGAACACTCCGAGCAATTGCTAAAGTCCATTCAACACATTGCCTTGTCTGCCCGCATGCTGCCAATGTCGACGCTCTACTTGGAACTTCCACGAATGGTGAGAGACCTGTCTAACCAGTTGAATAAAAGTGTTAAGCTCACGCTAGAGGGTGAATACCACAAGGTTGACAAGAGAATTTTATTGGCCCTGCACGATCCCTTAACGCATTTACTGCGAAACGCCATCGATCATGGCATTGAATACCCAGAGATACGCGAAGCATTGGGAAAGCATCCTGTGGGACAGCTCCACTTAAGTGCCGCACAGGGCGATAATAGTCTCATTATCACCTTATCTGATGATGGAAGAGGCATTGATGTGCGTGAGATCCAAACCAGCGCACTCAGCAAGGGGCTTGTTTCATTAGAGGAGTGTGATTTTTTTTCACAAGAAGACTGGTTTAATCTGCTGTTCGAATCGGGTTTTTCGACAAAATCCCAGGCGAATCAGGTTTCCGGTCGGGGTGTTGGCTTAGATGTGGTTCGGGCAAATCTCTCTGCGATTCAGGGGACCATTCAAATCTTTAGCGAGCCTTCCATTGGCACGAGTTTTGTTATGCGTTTACCCATTTCACTCGCCTTGTCGAAGACACTCATTGTCTCTCACAAAAATTATCTCGTTGGTATTCCCATTACTTTAATTCAAGGCATTTTTGCCGTAAAGAGTGAAAATTGGAACTCGCACTTTTACACGACCTCCCTCAGCTGTTCCTTTACATGGGAAGATGCACCTTTACCAGTTTACGATATTCTATCGCGCGAAAGCCCAACTGCACCAACTATAGACGGTACGCAATACGTGATGATCATCGCCACTTCTGTAGACTTATTTGCAGTTATCGTCGATAATATATGCTATGAGCAAGAGATTATAACCATGCCCATTGTTCAAATCAAAGGGAAATATGCCTTTGTCGAAAGCAGCTCTCACTTGACTGGCTGCGCGATACTTGGAGATGGCAGTATCTGTTACTGTTTAGATTTTTCCAAGTTTCCGCTTACCTCACACCAGAAAGATACGCAGGAGGATTTATGCGCATTTTAGTTGTCGATGATACCACCTTTATGCGAGCCACAATTAGACAATTGCTCGAACACGAAGGTCAGCACGCCATTTTTGAGTCGGACAATGGTTTAGATGCCCTCACCAAGTACAGAATACACAAACCCGATCTTGTGATTATGGATATTTCAATGCCTGTTATGGATGGCATTGAAGCCGTGTCCCATATCCGTAAGATCGATCCCAGTGCAGACATCCTCATCTGTTCACTTCAGGGTCAGCGCGCGAGTGTGATGCAGGCTATTCAGGCCGGTGCCAGAGGATTTCTTTTAAAGCCCATTAACAAAGAAAAACTCTATGCCGAACTTGAAACTAGCAAAAAAATTGCAACCACTAAGCAGTCACACGTAGTTGACAAAGGCCTATCAAAAGAACAAGAATCTGCTAACCTCAGCGCTCTCGATGCGCTAATTGCTCAGACCTACGAAGAACTCGAAGGCGTTACCCTAGATTTAATGGAAAAAAACCCTTCAGAAGATTATCTGAAGGGCATTAAACGCGGTTATTTAGAAGCTAGACGTGAAATTGCCATCAATATGGTCCGCCTTAGCTTAAATGTAGAAGTGATAAAAAAATGCGTCGAATTGTCTGACGAAGACCTCGATGCTTTTGTAAAGGCTTATCGCCTAGATTAATCCGAATTTAAGTACGAGCATCAGTATCGTCATATGCACAGGATAAAACCAATAGGCGACGTATTTGGGCATTTTAAAGGCGAAGGCACGGTCTCTTAGCAGAAGAATGACAAGTAACCCCAGCACACTCCTGCTTTGGAAGAAGAAACCTTGCAAATTGGCAAGCCCGCCTTGTAGCGTCACGATATCGCCCAGTCTTTCGGCAAAATTTGAAATAGAATAGCCAATAACCCCAATATAGCTAATGGTATTGACATCCATATAAGCCATCGCATACGCAAAATAGCCATCTGTGAGTGGTCCTATTATTGAAAGGCCGATATAAGAACACAACATGATTATCGGTTTTTTTCCAAACCAGTAAAAGAGCATCATCATCCAAAGGCCATAGCCAGCGTAGGAAAGTTTGAGCGCAAAGGGCTCTGCTAAAAAGGGCAAGCTTATATCGGTAAAGGTCGTCATTAAAAATCGAGGCAAAGTCATCCAAAGAAGCCAAGACACAAAGAATAAACCCGACCAAAGTCTATTTTTAAAGTCTTGCTTTTGCTTCCATGTGTCAGCGGCAAGTTCCCATAAAGCCATTGCGCCGGCGCCCATTAGCAATAGAAACATGATATTCATGCTCAGTGGGTCAAAATTCAGTTGCGGATTAAAAAAAGCGTAAGGAATTGCCGAAATCAACCCAAAAATTGCGAGCCTACTCGCATATTGTCTTCGATTTGATGTGTGAATAAAGCCCTGGGCTAGCTGATAGGCAAAGATGGGAAATGCAATTCTTCCGATTGTTCGAAAAATCATCATATCTGGATAAAACAAGTAACCAATATGATCGATTAGCATTGTTAGCAAGGCGATAAGTTTAAGCACATCATTTCGTTTGGATGCTGTCATTGGGGACCCCTTTTGGAAATTTCAGTGTGACTAGAATCATTATTGCACAAAAAAAGACGCGATGCAATGCACGCGTCTTTTTGCTTTTCCATAAGATTTTAAGACATCTTTGAATAGTATTCTGTAACTAAATGGTCTTGAATGACAATGGGTATCTCTTCGCGATCAGGCAAACGCACTAAAGTTGCCTCATGTGCCTGACTGTTATAGCTCATATAAGGAACAAGACCCAGTGGTGCACCTTTTTCTTTAATGCGCTTAACGTGTCCATTCTCGCCTCTAAGGGATAGCACATCGCCTACATTCAATTTTGCACTTGGTATATCAACGCGCTTACCATTCACAAGCACTAAACCATGGGAAACCATCTGTCTAGCCTGGCGCAATGTCTGTCCAAAACCACTGCGGTAGACCATATTATCTAGCCTAAGCTCTAAACGACAAATCAATGCAACAACGGGAACTGCCTCCCTTGATGTTTCGCGTACAAAGCGTACCATTTGCTTTTCCATAGTGCCGTAGTAGGCCTTTAAACGTTGCTTTTCTAACAACTGCTTACCATAGTTGGAAAGTTTCTTTGCTTCTCTCGATGGCGTCTGTCTATCCATCGCCTTCGGATGCCCATGGACATTAAGTCCTAAACTTCTACATTCTTTGAATCTTGGTCCTCTTGATCTGGCCATACTTTCTACCTCCATAAATTAAGCGCCTTGACGGTGGCATTTAAAAAAAGATGTGCCGCGGTAAAAAGCCATAGTCATAATATCACAATTGCGAATGAATATCAATACCTATTTGCGCGCACCAAAGATCTTGGCTTCTATAGCCTTGGCCGTGGGACAAGCTGCCAAACCACCGCGAGCAGTTTCTCGAAGATCGGGGGACATCATACGCCCCACTCGGAACATGGCCTCTACAATTTCATCGAAAGGCACCACACTCACAATGCCCAGCAGCGCCATATCTGCACTGAGCATCGCATTGAGTGTGCCCAGTGCATTGCGCTTTGTACATGGACTCTCTACGAGTCCCGCAATAGGATCGCAGACTAATCCCATGATATTCTTGAATGCAAAGGATGCCGCATCTAGGCATTGATTCACTGAGCCACCGCGCATGGCCACAAGGGCAGCTGCCGACATCGCCGTCGCGGTGCCAATCTCTGCTTGACATCCACCCTCTGCTCCAGAAACCGTTGCGTTTCGAGTTACCACATAACCCACAGCCGATGCTGTAAGAAGTCCCTTTCTGAGGGTGTTTTGATCAAAGCTAAAGACATCTTGGGCATACTTTAAAACAGCTGGCAAAACGCCACAAGAGCCGGCTGTAGGTGCTGCACAAATAATGCCCATCAATGAGTTCACTTCCATAACTGCCATCGCATAGGCCACTGCTTTCATGCTGTTTTCTGGCAAATAATTGAGTTGGCCTAATTGCACCGCCTCTAAAAGGCGTTTCGATTCGCCACCGATCAAACCACCTAGGGAGCGCTCTTCGTTTTTTAAACCGCGGGCGATTGCCTCAAACATCACCTTTAACACTTCGTCGAGCCCTTGAATTACCTGATCGGCATTTTTTCCTGTCTGTTCACATTCCCAGTCAATCATGAGTTGCCATATTTCACGATCTGTTTCTAGGCAAATTCTTATAATGTCATTCCCTGAAGTAATCATGCAGTAAATATGCCTCCTCTATTTGATTACAAAAACATCGATTAGGTCATCTACTTCATCTTTTAGACCCTGTATAATTGCATCGTCAAAATCTTCATCTGTTTCAATGATCATAAAGGCGTCT
>CALFXQ010000113.1 GCA_937958285.1 uncultured Fusibacter sp.
CAATTACGGGCTTCTTCGTCCAGTTGAGCACGCCCTCTTGAGGCTTGCGAAGTAGAATTGCCGCCAAATAGACACAAACTGCATTGACGAACCCGTCGAAGGTGAGGTACATGACCACACCCTCGAGGCCACTTTGAAACAGGCGAATTTTTAGCCCCATATTGAAGAGCACGAATAAATACCCAATAAACAGCAAACGCCATCCAAAAGTCGCTGCCACCACCTGGCTCACTCGCACCTTTTCTGATGCGCTCAAGAATACCAAAACCATAAGGCCTTCGAGCAAGATGGCCACTGCTGGGTTTACAACTTGCAGCCAAGCAGCCCCTGGCAATAAGAAGTCGACGAGCTTGATGCTCGCCGCCACAACTGCGACCACTACTGGCGCATAGTGGGTTCCAGTGGCCTTTTGGCCGAGGCGCATACAGATAAACCCTACGGGAAATAGCAAGAGTCCAGTAAAGGGCGCTAGCGCTTGATGCAGAACAAATCCCAGAGTTGCTTCTACAGCGCCCCATATGGCACCAAAGAAAATAAGCGAAGATGTGTTTTTCAAAGTGCTATTCATAGAATCCCTCCAAAAATTGATTGAGTAGATTGATGGCAACTGTTTCTTTGTATAGCTTTGTGGAGCGCTTGTCGTCTTTTGAGTGCATTAGCGCACGGTAGCCCTCTAAAATTTGGGGCAGTGCTTGCTTAGCATCCACTGCGGCCTCTAAGTGGGGGGCTCGTATCACTAAATCGTCGACGGCCCCAATGGCGATGCGCACTTTGGAGAGATGGGCTTGTGGCCTATCTGAGAGGCGTTCCCAAAGCACTAACACAGAGAGCTTAGACAAAATGCTGGCACTTCGATTGCCCAGCTTTTGATAGGAAAAATGTGAGATGTCTAGGTGGGGCACGCGTATTTCTATCAGTAGCTCGTTGGGTTTTAGCTGGGTCTCATACTTGCCTGTTACAAAGGTGGCCACGGGCATTTCCCGGGTCTCTTTAGCCGATTGAAGCACCACGGTGGCATCCGATGCAATAAGTGGCGGCAGCGTATCTGCCACATGTGCTGCATTCACCACATTGCCCCCAATGGTCGCTGCATTTCTTATGGCAGGTGTGCCCATTTGTGACACTGCGCATTTTAAGTAGGCTGGAAGATGTGGATGATCTACCACCTGCTGTTGGGTGACTCCAGCTCCAATGGCCCAATACCCAGGGTGTTTCACAATGTGGTTTAACGCTTCTAGCTGCTTTACAAATAGAACATCAGAGGAAAAACGACGAGTTGCCCCCTGCCACTGCCGCTTTCTTACCATTAAATCCGTGCCGCCCGCAACTATGGTAAGGGGCTGATTTGCCAATAGTTCGAGGGCTTCTTTCAAGGTGCTAGGGCGATGGCTTTTAAAGTGAGCTGTCACTGTTTGCCACCTCCTTTACCGCATCAAAGAGGGTCTGATACCCGGTGCAGCGACACAAATTTCCTGCAAGTGCTTCTTTGATCGCCAAGTCAGTTGGCCTGGGATCGCTTTTTAAAAGGGATGCGATGGCCATGACCATCCCTGGCGTGCAATAGCCGCATTGCACGGCACCGCAGCGGATTAGGGCATCTGAAATCCGTCGAAAGGCTTCAGTGGTGGCAAAGTGTTCAATGGTCACAACGGTGCAGCCCAACGCGTTGCCTAGCGGCACGAGACAGGCATTGAAGATTTGGCCGTCTATTAAAACCAGACACGCGCCACACTCGCCTTCGCCACACCCCTCTTTCGTGCCTGTGAGGCCGTGGTCGATGCGGATAACATCGAGTAGCCGTCTGGTGAGATCCGCATCTTCTGTAACCACATAGCTTTTATCGTTGAGTTGGTAGTGCATGCAAGGCACCTCCAATCTTCTCTGGGGTAATGGGCAGGGTGTTTACTTCAATACCTAGGGCATCTTGCACCGCTGCCGCCACTGCTGGAGCAACTGCCACCAGGGTCAATTCACCTGCGGCCTTTGCCCCAAAGGGGCCATCTACATACCTGTTGATTTGCCAGTCTGAATGCATTTTGGGAATATCCATGGTGGTGGGAATTGGATAGCTAGAAAAGCTCGTCTGATCGATTTTCCCATTAGAAGAAGTCATATGCTCGAGTAAGGCATAGCCAATGCCTTGCACCACCCCACCGTGAATTTGTCCTAGTAACAATTTTTCATCAATTGGAACGCCTACATCGTAAACACTCCAAATATCTGTACAATTTGCAACATAGGTCACTGGATCCACTGTGACCCTAGCCAATACTGCAGACCAGGAATAGGCCATGTAGGCGTTGCCCTGCAAAGTCTCTTGGCACCATTTCACATAGTCCGGTTGTTTAAAATGTGCTGTAACCCAAATGCGCGTATCTGTGTGTTCCAGTTCTATCAAGGGAACGCCGAGCCTTGGATCTAGGGTTGGGTCAGGTAGAATGCCGTCATCTAAATAGGCCTTTAAGTGCCTTGCCCCTTGGTGCAATAATCCCCCTACCACGAGGGTCGTGCGCGAGGCCACTGTTGGACCCGAATCTGGGCTTACGAAGGTGTCTGGATTTTGATAAAACACCCTTTCCATCGGGATTTCAAGGGTTGCTGCCACAATTTTTGTAAGGGCGGTCAATGCCCCCTGACCCATCTCTACATTTGACACGAGAATCGTAACGGTATACCCCTCTTGAGCCCTATCGCAACGCAACTTGACCGTCGCCTTTATATGTGTGGCCTCGCCATCTCCAGTAAAGCCACCACCGTGGGGAATAATGGCAAAGCCATAGCCTTCATTGGGTCCCTTTTGGGCACGGCGCACCTCGTAATCGCTTAGGGCCATAAGTTGGTCAGTGAGGGCCTCTAAATAGATGGGCTCGTTGAATATGCCCCCTGTCGATGTGCGCTCGCCCTGGTGCACATAATGGGCGCGCTTAAAGGCCACGGGGTCTTTGTTAAGCGCTGTCGCCAACTGGTGCATGTGCAGCTCTAAGGCAAACATGCTCTGGGGCGCGCCAAACCCCCTAAAGGCACCTGCAAACACATTGTTGGTGCGCAGGGTTTGACCGGCGACCCTAAGCACTGGTATTTGATAGCACCCCATAAGCGTGAGCATCGCCCGTTGCAATACCACATCGCTAAGGCCAATATAGCTACCGGCATCCAGTTGTATGTTACAGTCTACGCCCACCACATGATCGTCCTTAACATAGCTCTTTAACAAAATCTTCGATGGATGCCGCTTGGTGGTAAAGGCCATATCTTCTCTGCGGTCCATCACCAACTGCACGGGGGCACCCACTTTCTTCGCAGCCATTGCCACCTGACACGCCAGTAATGAGGGATATTCCTCTTTGCCGCCAAAAGCGCCTCCGGTGGGGCTTTGCACCACGCGAAGTTGTGTCTCGTTTAAGCCCGTGGCGTGTTTTAGGGCATTTAGCACATAATAAGGGCATTGCAAAGACCCATATACCGTGATTACACCCTCCTGGTAGGTGGCAACAACCCCCTGCTTCTCCATGTACAGCTGTTCTTGGTAGCCCGTTTCGTAGGCGCGCTCAAAAGTCATATCCCAGTCGAGGTCCTCGAAGGACCCCCTGCCATAGGCATGCTGCGACAAAATGGCACTTGGATCGGTTTTCGCTTCTTTAAGCGCCGCTTCTATGCTCACAATCGCTGGTTTTTCTAAGTAATGTACCCTTATCGCGCTCAAGTAGTCCAAAACCGCATCTTTGTCTTGCCCCACAATTAAGGCAATGGGCTCTCCAAAATAAGTCACCTTGCGATCGGCAAAAATGGGCATGTCGTTTAAAATCATCGCCACTTCATTGGCCATCAGCACGTCGCTAGCATCCACTACCGTAATGCCCGGTGGAGGGTCTGGATAGTCTATAGCGGCAATTTCGCCGCAAACAATGGCACTTCTAAGTGTCTTCGCGTATTGCATGCCCTCGAATGACACGTCTTCTATGTACTTTGTTTGTCCTGCAATCTTTTCTTGGCTGTCTAGTCGACACACCGAATCTGTGATTTTCATGACAACTCCTTCCCAATGACAAGGCTCTCTCTCTATCAATCAATCTATCTCTATCTCTCTCACTCTCTTTCTTTAATTCGCCGCCCTCACGTGAGCATGAAAGTCTTCTGGTGTATCGAGATCCACCAAGATACCAGGGTCTTCTACATCCACATAGGTCTTGGCACAGGGTGCCAAAGCAGACTTAAGTATGGCATTATTTGGCATGCCCATCACTTGCTCATAAAGTGCACCGCTTGCCTCTATTAAAATGGGATGGCCCGCATGTCTTTTATAACTGGGAACCCATATGGCGCCACAATCATGTGAATCGCGGCGGTCGGGGCCAACAGGCGTATCGCAGTGAGCCTTAAGGAGCACTTTAAAGGTCTGGCCCTGCACAAAGGGCATATCCCCCGGCATCATAAAAAAAAGATTACAGGTCAAGGCGTTCATGCCCTGTTTAAAGGACGAAAACATGCCCAGCTTGTAATCTGGATGATGGACGATGTGCACATTGGGCAAATGCGCAATCGCATTGGCAACGTCTTTTGCGCCGTATCCGGTCACCACGGTGATACGCCGGCAAAAGGGCAACATATGTGTGATTGTATGTTCAATAAGTGGTATGCCGTCGATGGTCATGAGCATTTTATGGACACCCATGCGCTGGGAGCTACCTCCAGCTAAAATTAAGCCTTCCACACACCTCAAATCACCACCTCCTCTTAGCGCACATATACCCTTTTAAGTAGGTTAGTCACATGTTCCGCTAGGACTTTAGAACTTTTATATGGGCAAGTTGCTAAAAAAAAGAGACCCTCACATGGTGGTCTCTACAGCCTTTTTCGCCTGAAATTGATTTCTATACTGAGCCGGCGTCACGCCATACTTGGCCTTAAATTGCTTAATAAAATAGCCTGGGCTGTCGAACCCAAGTGCATCGGAGACGCTGTTGATGGCTTCGTTATTGCTTTCGATCAGCACTTTTGCCCGCTCTAACTTGAGTTGGTTTACATATCCTGTAAAATGCATCCCGGTAGATTGGTTGAAACACTTACTAAAATAGCTTTCACTGACACCGCAGAGCTTGGCCATTTTTTCGATGTAAATTTTATCGCTCAAATGCTGTTGCATATACGCAAGCGCCGGTTGGATCAAATCTTCTTTGGCGGTGTGCACGCGCTTTTGCTGGGGTGTATCTTTTGAGGTCACTTTCGACACCTCTACAACAGAGGTGCTATCGCTTTTTAAACAGGCATTTTCCACAGCGTAGTAACAGAAGTGGCTGAGCATATTGGCAATGGCCTCTACCTTTTGAAGTGACATGCGGGGTAATTTGCCTTGCATATCGCGCAGTGTTTGGTCCAATGCCCTTTCTTCAGGTGTCGCTTTTAACAGCCAGTTGGGATTCATCGTCGCAATGGTTTCCAAGCCCTCAAGACCGTTTTCGCTGCCGTTTTCGCTGCCGTTTTCACCGATTGCCCCTGCATCGAGCTGCACTTGTCCGGCCATCATGGCGCCCACGTATTGGCCACGCACCATAATTGGCACGGCTAAATCCACAAGTCCACGGTGGCACATGTAAATATACGGCTTTTGACTTCTCGCTGCTTCAATGCCGCCTCGCGAGTCGCATTTCTGGCACAAATCGCGAAAGCGGGCCGTCTCTCTAATGAGCATACAGTGGGCTTGACAGCCACTGTGCCCCGTAAAGGGCACCCCTTTAAAATCGACGGTCAAAATTGCCATCTCCGTTGCCTTTGCAATATCGTCTTGTATTTTTTGAAAGGTCTCTACATCGATTACATCTTCTAGTTTATAGAGCTCTTTTGGCATAGCCCCTCCCTATATCTCAGGCCTCAAAGGCACGTTACTCTCCTAGGTCTACGCCGTAGGTTTTATCGATGCCCGCCTGCAACCACTTTGCAAATGTATGGCTATAGGTCTCTTTCGTGGCGAGAATCTCTTTGAGCAAATTCCCTGATTCCCCCTTGCTTGGCATCAAATACTGCTCTACACCGGAGTCCACTTCCTCAAACACATTCCCACGCTGATAAAGTCTTCCTGCCACAGCAACAATGGCGTTGTCTACTTCCATCTGATGATAAGATCGAAGGCTTAAAATCGTCGGTAAATCTTTGACTGCCTTTATAAGTGCATCTGCACTAGGTGCGCGATATGCAGAAAAATACACGCTGTTATCTGCAGAAATCCCCGTATATCCGCCATATGCACCACCCTCAAGTCGCACCTTTTTATAAAGGTAATCTTCGTTGATCATGTGCATCCACACCAAGTCTGAGCCGTGAAGCTTGTGGTCAATGGCACTTAAGTGAAATCCCATCTCTACATAATGCAGCTGCGAACCCATCGACATGGGTTCGATGGTGAGGGCATCGATCTGTTTAGGAAGTGGCATCCAATCTGAAACCGCAGATCCCTCTGTCTGTTTCTCGCCACTGGGCATTTTTTGTAACATGCGCTCTATTGCGGGCATTGCCGCCTTTAAGCCCGCCTTGTCTGCTGCCACACTCACAGTGAGCCGATTGCGCACCAATACTTTCTTGGCAAGGGCAGCCACCTTCTCGCTCACTTCCTCCCCCACCTCTTCAAAGCGCTCTAGGTCTCTAAGCAGTAGGCCATAGCCCTCCTTCACGCCAAAAAGCTCTCGGGCCCCAGCAGCTGTCACGCCTGCCCGTTGAAACAACAAGCTCACCTGATCCCCTTCACCGCTCATAAAGCCGTCCACCTCGTCAATGGCCAGGTTCAGTGCTAACGCCACGGCTTCCAAATCTCCGTAGTCCCCGGCGCTCACGACCTCAGAGAGTGTCTCTACCTTGAGTTCGACCTTTTCATTTAGGCTTGTGCTCCCAATTGTCAGAAATCCGCGAGCCAACTTTGCATCTTGTGCGTCTTGAATTTGAATAAGCCTTGTGTGAATACCCGATGACAACTGACTCATGCGCATATCTAATTGGTCCCGAGTTTCGTCAGTGTCTACAATATTGATCATTTGCTCAAGCACTGGCAAATAGGTAAACTCCTCTTTAGTCAAACCTTCAGTGCTAAAGTACATTTTAGTTGAAACAATGCCATTGCTTCGCACCTCATCGCGAAGGACTAAAGTGTCTGAAAGTATCTGTTGATCCCCTAAAAACTCTGGTGGTTCAAAGGTTAAATCCGTCACCTTTAATGTCGGTAGCGCATTTAATGCCTCTTTGTCTAAAGGGTGTGCTTGATAGGCGCGGTAGGCTTCCATTTCGGCTTTTAGCTTGTCTTGCTCTTTTGCATGCATCGCGCCAATACGTGTACTGAGCTTTTCTTTAAGAAAGGCTTCTTTGTTCTTCGTTAAATTGGAATCTGGTATAAATACCACTTTTGAGATCTGAGTCTTCGACGGATTTTTAAAGACTTTTGCGATTAAATCGCCAAAGTAGTTGCCTTCTAGGCTCTTTTCTTCGATTGCCCTTAACGATTCGAGCTTACTCAGCGCTTTAAGTGGCTTATCCGATGTGGCAAACCCCTCAATTAGGGCTTCAATGGCATATTCGCCACGGTTGGCCTCGTTCATGCGCTCGAGAAAAGAAAGTGAATATTGATTGATAGCGCCCTCGATTAACTCGGTTTGTATGCCATTTGCGACCATATAATCCAATTGATTTGTCAGGGCCTGTTCGAACTTGGCCATCCCATCTTTTGATGCGCCTTCCACAAGAAAATTGATCATCGGCTGGGCATAAGTGCTATCCACGAATCCGCTTAACTCATAGCCAAGACCACTATCTATAACATCGTCTGCCAGTGAATTTGAGTTGGTCGATGTCATTAAGTTGATGAGCAGTTCAAGGCCTACAAGATCTTCTTGGGAGATGTCTGTAAGGGCCATACTATAGCTGAGCATGCTATCTGTTTCGGGGGTTTCGCCATGCTGAGCTGGATAGGGCATTTTTACCTGATGGTCATCGGGAAATTGGGGTTGCACCTGATGCATCGTCGCATTAGTGCGCGTCTCGTTTTGTTGGTAATAATTTGCGTAATATTGAGAGTCCACATAGGCCAACTTTTCAGTTAAATCCAAATTGCCATAGAAGATCAGCAGCGCATTTTGAGGATGGTAGTAATTGTGATGGGTTGTCTTTAGCTGATCGTGTGTTAAATCCACAATGGCTTCAGGATCGCCACCAGCATTATAGCGATAATGGGTATCGGGATATAAAATACGAGGAATTTGCGTGTATATCCAATCGAAGCGATCTTCTAGGGCACCGCGCATCTCGTTGTACACAACGCCATTATACTGATATTCAGTTTTGTTCTCATCAACATTGGCGTTACTTATTTCATAGCGCCAGCCTTCTTGCATCAATAGAAGTGGCTGTTCAACCACAAGTGGTGCAAACACCGCATCTAAGTAAACGCGCATCAAGTTATCGAAATCCTTGTGATTTTCACTGGCCACCGGATACCAAGTTACATCAGCACCTGTCATGGCATTCATATAAGTATTCACCGATCGCTTGCTCATTTCGGTAAAGGGAGATTTGACTGTATAACGCTTAGAACCTTCAAGTACCGTATGTTCAAGAATATGATTAACACCGGTATCATCTGTTGGCGGCGTTTTAAACACCGCAGAAAACCATTTGTTGTCATCATCTGCTGCCACATAGACCACCTGACTGCCGGTAGCGCTATGCTTAAACAAAAAAACCTCCGCGAGAAAATCCTCTGAGCGCACCCTTTCTATTAAGGTATACGCACCAAAATTTTCACCCACCTCGAGCGCTTCTAGATCTGGATTGTAATCGTAAGGACCAGAATGTCCTTGCAATTGTCCTTGCAATTGTCCTAGCCAATTCCCGTGGTTCACAACTCGTCCAAGATCCACCTCAGGGAGTAAGTCCAATTTATATGCCAAAACAACTACCGATACAAATATAAACGCGATGATAAAAAAGAAAGCTAATAATCGTCCTGCACGATTGGGCTTCAAATGCTTAGCATGCGACGAAAATGGATGCTTCATGGCTATGATCACCCCCTACAAAAATATTACCTATTCTCCGCTCCCATAGGAACAATTCTCTTGCCCTTCCATTTGCCAGAGCGCCAGCGCCACACCATAATCACACCTCTAGACATTTCATCTACGGCCATTGCCATCCAAATTCCCACTAAGCCATATCCCCAGTGAATCCCAAGTAAGTAGGCGCCAAGAGTTGAAATACCCCACATGGAGATTACGCCCACAATAACTGGGAAGTGCACATCGCCAGCTGAACGCATACTGAAAATCAATGTGATATTTGTCGCGCGACCCCACTCTAAAAACAAATCCACCAGTAAAACCGCTGCGCCTAAAGCGATAATCTCCGGATTATCCGTAAAAACGCCCAAAATCTGAAAGCGAAATAGCACGGTGATAACGCTCATTGTCAGCGTTGCAGCCCATGCTTTTTTTAGCGACTGCCAGACCCGCTTTTGCGCCTCATCGTATCGCTGAGCACCTACTAAATGTCCCGTCAAGATTTGTGTTGCCTGGGCAATGGCCAGTGCAAAAAGATAAGTAAACATCACCACCATACTCGCGTATAGTCGCGCAGTAATCGAAGCGGTTCCCAAGGTGTTAATCATCGCAAATATAAAAACTTGCGAAAACTGAAAAGAAATCGGCTCTGCCGCAGATGGCAAGCCAATGTGGAAAAAGCGCTTTGCCAACTCCTTTGGAAAGGGCCAAAGATTTCGTATCGAAACAGAGCCCTTTATGGTCATTGCCATAGACACAAGCAAAGCCACGAGTCCCAGACTACGGCTAATAACAGTGGAAAGTGCCACGCCTTGAACTCCAATAATGGGCAAACCAAATGGCCCATATAAAAATATATAGTTGCCAATAATATTTAAGATGTTGATCACAATGGCAATCTGCATGGTGAGGCGAGTCATTCCGTGATTTTTGTGTATTGTAGAGAGTACCATATATGCTGCAGACATAGGCAAAGCCCACACCATAGTCGTCGCATAGTTATTGGTATCTACTAAAAGTTCACTTGGAAGTTGCATTGCCGAGTAAATGACACTTTTAAATCCGATAAAAAGTGCGCTTAGAATGGCAGCAAGTCCCACATTCGACCACAGCGCCAAGCTATAGATGCGATTTAATGCGCCGTACTCCTTTGCGCCTAAATACTGTGCCACCATAACGCCAGCTGCAGCAGTGGCCACATTGAAGAGAATCATTAAACTGCCCAACATCTGATTTGCGTTTCCCACTGCCGCAACGGAAAGGTCAGAATAATGACTGAGCATAAAGGTATCTATATTGCCCATCACCATAAAGAGTAAGGTCTCTATAAAAATAGGCCATGCCAAGTGAAATAGAGGTGTATCCTGATTAATCGAAACTTTTGACATTTTTCTTCCTTGCCTTCGTGTACCTTTTGGCACATTTTATTTACTCTGATATTTTATTTGCTCTGATGTTTTATTTGCTCTGATGTTTTCTATGTTATAATGGAGCGACATTCTACAGACAAGGAGCAATAATGATCTCACTCATTTTGGCTACACTTTGTAGTGCATCCATTGCACTGCTCTTTAAGAAATCGGAAACGGGAAATTTCAATCGCTTTCGTCTCACCACAGTCAATTATATCGCCGCCTTTACTTTTAGCCTAATACTATTTATGGCCAATCGTTCAGATTCCGTCGACTGGTTGACAGTAGTTGGCATTGGCATTCCCACTGGCATCTGCTTTTTTGCTTCTTTTGTTCTCTACCAACAAAGCGTCTCCGACAATGGCGCCAGTTTATCTGCCATGGCAGGAAAAATGGGCATTCTCCTACCCATGATTGCTTCAATTCTACTGTGGCGGGAATGGCCCTCCGCACTGCAAACCCTTGGCATTTTCTTGGCAATTGGCTCAATTCTCTATATTAATTTCACACCTGAACCACACCACCAAGTAAAGAAATCGTTGCTGCTGCTTTTTGCAGTGGGTGGGCTAGGTGAGTTTGCCAACAAGCTCTTTCAGATGTACGGACAACTTAGCGACAAGGCCTTATTCTTATTTGTGGTTTTTTCAACCGCCTTCTTACTCAGCCTCTGGTACTCACTCAAGCACCCAATAAAATCTGGAAGTTCGCTACAAAACGATATCTTGATGGGCTTTGCTATTGGCATTCCAAACCTTCTATCGTCGTTTTTTCTGATTCAAGCTTTGACCACAGTACCAGCAGCAGTGGCTTTTCCGGCTTTTAGTGCAGGAACCATTTTAGTGGTCACCCTCTTTAGTCGCCTTTTCTTTGGCGAACGTATTCACAAGCGTTCAGCCATTGGTCTTGGCATCACAATTATCGCCCTGCTGCTGATTTTTTAAACAATTGTCTATCGTACTTGTGACTTTCCTATTTTGCTTCGTAGATGTACGTAATCATATAGTCGTCTTCATCAACTGTAGACGTTTCGCCTCCAATTGTAATCACCCTGCTAGATTCTCCAGTCAGGGTTAACTGGAGGCGTTCTTTATGTTGATCAAACTCAGCAGGTGCAAATGACAAATCACCTTTGAGATACACGGTCACTTCTGCATCTGAGCCAGCTTCTTCACCCGTTAAGGTGTAAGTAAAATTATAAGTGCCCGTTCCCATTTTTGTCTCACTATTATACGTTCCTTCCCAAGAAGCGTCTGTTATTTCCATTTGTGCCTCTATGGTGCCTGCATTACCCGGAAAAAATACCGAACTTTCCACATCAATTGGCCCGTATCCGATAGAGAATTTACCCTTATCGTCAACTTCTATTTCACCCAATGCATGCAAAAGCGCAGCACTTTCTGACTGCAATGTGTGGGTCTCGAGCTTTGACTCGTATGTGGTAGAGAAAAATGACAAAGAGACTGGCTCTTGGCTGATCTCGTCACTTGAGGCTTCGCTACCAGCTTCACTAGATGCCTCGTCGCTCTCTGACTGTACCGATTGCGTACTTTCGCCCTCTACAGTAGCATTTGCATCATTAGATGTACACCCCGCTGTTACGATCATCAAAATAATAAGTAAAATAACACCAATTGATTTCAGTCGCATAATAACCTCCCACTTTGCACAGACACCCATTTCATGTCCTTATTCTTGTACATCCATCATACCACCTTTTGCCTTATAGATACAGAAAGAGAACCGTTATGATAACGGGTCTCTTACAGTAACAAAAAGAGAACCGTTATGATAACGGGTCTCTTACAGTAACAAAAAGAGAACCGGTATGTGAACCGGTCTCTTACAGTAACAAAAAGAGAACCGGTATGTGAACGGGTCTCTTATAGTAACAAAAAGAGAACCGTTATGATAACGGGTCTCTTACAGTAACAAAAAGAGAACCGGTATGTGAACGGTTCTCTTTTTGCTCTTTTTGTATTATACAGGGTCACTTTTGTCGCCGTTTAAATGCGCTTCGAGGCGGGTGGCAATGGATTTGGCCTTTACAAAGTCGAAGTGGCTGAGTGCCTCAGATACCTCGAGCTCGAGCAACTTGCGCTTGGCATCAAATGCCAAATAATCCTTATCGAAGTGCTTTGCAAAGACCATGCGCTTGAACTTTTTTAGGTTCATTTTCTTGATGGTGCGGCCTTCGATCATCAAGACATAATCCATGCAATTGGCAATGGTGTAAAAGTCATGAGAGACCATAAACACAGCACCTTCATATGAAGAGATGGCCTGTTCGAGAGCGCGTTGACTATAGGTATCTAAATGACTTGTAGGTTCATCTAAAAGCAGTAGATTGACATCTTTTACAGAGAGCATCGCCAACTGCAATAAGTTTTTTTCGCCTCCTGAGAGTTTAGCGATTTTTTGATGCGCCATCTCGTCAGAGAATCCAAAGTACCCCAAGTGTGAAATTATTCTTCTCGTGGAATTCATTCCTGCATCGTAGAGTGCATCGATTAAGGTCTGGTCGCCATCTAGACATTCACCTTGAATCTGAGACAAATAGCCGAGCTTTGCATCTTTGTGTAAATGGATTTCTGGATGCGTGCCGCTGGCAATCTCTCTTAACAACGATGTCTTTCCGCTACCATTTGGACCAATTAAGGCCACTTTGTCTCTAGGACCAATCTCCAAACTCACATCCTCGAGTAATATTTGATCAAAAGCCAGACGATATTCTGAGAGACGAATCGCATAGGGCAATTCATCATTTTCGCTTAGCGGTTCAGACGTGTGAAACTTGATTGGCGGTTCTTGTATTTCTACAAAGGGCGCTTTGATGGCCTGAGCCTCGAGGCGTTCGTGGTGTCTTACTCTCGCTTTAAGTGCTTTTCCGCGCGAGGCGTCAGTATTGTATGTGGCAATAAGACGTAGTTGTTCGATAAGGGCTTCGTTTTTAGAAACCGCTTCTGAATGTTTAAAAGCCTGCTCCTGAAGGTCGATTTTTGCCAAGAGCAGCGTTAAATTGTAGTCGATATATGTGCCATCGAACTCTTGAATGCTGCGGTCCTCGAGGTGAATAATCTTATTAAAGCAGTGATTTAGAAGCAGTCTGTTGTGGGTCATCACCAAAAGCGTACCCTGGTGGCCGTTGATCAGCTGCACCAGTGCATTTAAATTGTCGAAATCTAAAAAAACATCGGGCTCGTCCATAATCAGCAGCTCAGGATGATTGAGCATCGCCTTAATCACCTGTACCAACTTAAACTCGCCGCCACTAAGCTGCGAAATAAGCAACTCGCCTTTGCCAGATAAATCCGCCAAATTCAATTGCTTGAGCATCTGCGTTTCCACATTGTCACCATCGAGCGCCTGATAGCCATCGAGCATCTGCTGATAGCGCTCCAAAACCTCTTCCATCTCAGATTCCGAGACTGTGCCCATCAGGTCGCAAAGGGCGTCCATGTCCTTTCGCATACCGAAAAATTGCTCGCCAATATATTCAAAAACAGTCATCTTAGTCGGTTGTTCCGATTGAGAAAACTGGGGAATATAACTAATTCTAGTAGGTTGATCCATTTCGATCAAACCCTCGTAAGTATAGCGATCCACATCCATAATCAGTTCGGCCAGGGTGCTCTTACCCGTACCACTCGCGCCAATTAAGGCTGCATGTTGCCCCGACTCTAGAGAAAAACTGATCCCGTGGAACAAGTCTTTTTGGGGAAATCCAAAGCTCAAATTATCTATTCTTATCATTTCGATCAAAATCCTTTCGCTCTCATAAACCAAGGTAGCATATCACCTTTACGTGTTTTTT
>CALFXQ010000114.1 GCA_937958285.1 uncultured Fusibacter sp.
CAGTACCACTTTTACATGACATCTGTAATACGCAATATTATTGGTAATGCCATGGAGTCCTTTGTTGGACAAGCGGTGGGCACAATTGAGATCGATCTCGTCGAGGATTTTGAAAGGGTGACTTTAATGATCTCCGACAATGGCAGCGGCATTCAAGCGAAGAATTTGCCTTATATTTTTAATCCGGGCTTTAGCACCAAGTATGAGAGTGAAACGGGCGAGAGTCGAAGGGGTGTTGGTTTGGTTGTGGTGAAGAGCTTGGTGGAGCAAGTCTTTTGTGGAGAAATTGCCGTAGAAACCGAAGTGGGAAAGGGCACTACGTTCACCTTGACCTTTAATGCAAAGTGCCTTATGGAGGGTAAAGCATGCGATTCTATTTGTTAGATGATGATGTCAATACACTGCAAATGCTCGCGAACTTAATTGAAGACCACGATCTCGGCACTGTGATTAAACAGCAGACAGATCCCAGTGAAGCCTTGAGAGAGATGCCAGCCTTGGCCATCGATATTTGCATTATCGATTATCTGATGCCAAAAATTGATGGCAGTAGCGTGATGAAGCAAATTAAGGGAATGCCTGGTGGCGCATCTATTGATTTTATTATGGTGTCGCAAGTGGAAGAGACCACGATGATCAATTCCTCATACGAAAGCGGGGCTGAACTGGTGATTCACAAGCCCCTCAATATTATCGCCTTTAGGCAAGTGGTAAAACTTGTGGCTCAGCGCAGAGAAATGCAGGACAAGCTCAGGCAAATTAGAAGTTTTTTGGGAAGTGCAGACCTTTCACAGTCAGAAAGTGGTATGGGTAGCGGCCAGCGAAAGGGGCAAAGTGGGGATTATTTGGGAGAAAAGTATCGCCAGCGCATCGCCTATTTGCTCACTGAGCTTGGTATGATGGGTGAAAAGGGCACGGAAGATATTATGCGGATATGCCTGCTGATGCTCGAAAAGCAGGAGCGCTCTGAGCGCTATTTTAACTCGGTTATTGCTGCAGCGGGGGAGCGGCCTCAAACGGTGACCCAGCGGATGCGCAGGGCCATTGCCAAGGGGCTGACTACCGTTGCTCATATGGGCATCGAGGATTTTGGCCAAGAGGTGTTTCATCAATATGCCTATCACCTCTTTGATGCCCAGAGCATTCGCGATGAAATTGCCATGATGAAAGGGCGGCAGCCATACGGTGGCAAGGTCAATCTCTTTCAATTTATCAGCGCTTTGCTCATTCTCACTCTAGAATGAACCATTGGGGACGTGTTCCCTGGCACGATTTGAAGTGCGACAATTTCCAGTTTCAAATCGTGCCAGGCCTTGAAGCGCCTGCAATGCGAAAAATCAGCGCACAAAAAATGCCAAAAGGGTGTCCCCTTTGGCACGATTCGTAGAGCAAGGTCATAGCATCATCGCCATACACCTTTTCATCATGAACTCAATGCAATGATGTAAAGGTGTATACTCTGGCGATGAGTTGACCGTCAATTTGCCTCTAAATCGTGCCACTAGGGACACCCTTCGAATATTTTTGTGCCTTCACCTAGCAATTGCAAGCGCTACAAGGCGTGGTTCGCCGAACCACGGAACACGTCCCCAATGGTTCACATTAGCAGAGTGACGTAGATGCCTGTGAGGATTGCCGAAGTGATAACGCCTGAGATATTGGCCCCAACTGCGTATTGGAGGACAAAAGCATTTTTGTTGATCTTTGAAACTTCCTTCTGAGCGACTTTGGAGGTGGTTGGTACGCAAGAGACGCCAGCAATGCCGATGGTGGGGTTGAAGTTTTTGCCGTTGATCCAGTATACGATGTAGCCGCCTAAAATGCCACCGATCCCCGAGAGGAGTAGCGCGAGCATACCGAGAATTAAAAGTCCTAGAATCTGCGGATTGAGGATGGTGCCCGCTTCGCAAAGTACGCCGAGCATTAGGCCTAAAAAGAGTGTAGCCCCATAGAGAAACACATCTTCAACGAGCTTAATGTAGCGGGTAATGCCCGACTCTTTAATGGCAATGCCCAGAAAGAAGCATAGAAAAAGAGGCGCTGCAACGGGAAACAATAGGCACAAAATAGCACATGCAATAACTGAAAATATCAATTTTTCTTGTGATGTAATATTATGAGTTTTGCTGACGTTTACCTTTTTTCCGCGCAGCTCTTTTGGAATCAGCAGGCGGATGAGGTATGGGTAGCCCCCATAGGTGAGACTTAAGTAAAGGTATGCAACAATGGTGATGGGAACAAAGAGGTTATTTGCCAGCATCAATGAGGTATAGAGGACCATTGGCCCATCTGCGGTGCCGATGACGGAGACTGCAGCAGCTTCGCCTTTTGTGAAGCCCATGGCCACGGCAATTGGAAAAGTTGCCACTGTGCCCAGTTCTGCAAACATGGCAATGAGCATACTTGTGAAAGGGTAGGCCATCAAGTAGCCAATATCGGTAATTACCCCGATGCCCATAAAGACAATGCCCGCAATGAGGCCATTGCTAAACATAAATGTATAAATGGGTTGTAAGAAGTCAATTTGAAGAAGGTTCATTAATTCCGTAGTATCGGTAACCAGCGGATCCACAAAAATAGTGCCCATTTTTGACTGTGACAAAAATAAGACACCTGCGTTCACGGCGAGCATGCCAAACCCCATTGGAACCATAACCAGCGGCTCCAAGACATTTTTATAACCCAGGTAAACCAGGATCATACCCAAGAGGATCAAGGCGATTCTCGCAATAGCAATATGCATTTCAGAAGCAAACAGCGTGCCGATGCCCTGAAAAAGATTTAAAATATCCATTTTACCCTATGCCCCTTAATTCGGTTTTATAAAAAATCTAATGCCCTTTAAAACGACTTTAATCATCACTGCCATAAACATTGAAATAACAAAGC
>CALFXQ010000115.1 GCA_937958285.1 uncultured Fusibacter sp.
ATGATTCGATCAACTTCTATACGACATGACTCAACCATGCCGAGAATCATAAGTACGAAGCACGCGATGCCGAAAAAAGGCAAGATAATCCATCCGAGAATAGGGATGATGCTCAAAACAAATGAACCTACAGTGCTCACCAAAAAGAGAATTAGCGATTGGTTGGCATGAAAACGCCCAAAGTTGTCTGTTGGGTTAATTACAAGCGGTAGAAAGAAAAGAATCCAGAGATAAGAAACGGCTGCGATGATATTGCTGTTGTTGTTTGACTCGCTCATAGTGTGCCTCCTTAGTATTAAAAAATCATACCTTACTACCATTTTATGACGATTCTCTGCGGTTGTCTAGGCATTTTCTCAATTTTTCCAATTGGTGCTAGCCGGTTTTTTCAATTGATAAAACACCACATCGCCAGCATTTGTCGGCCAGGGTGCAGGTCTCGCACGAAATCCCTCGAGCGTCCACTGATTGCCGTACTCCAAGTCAACCGAGGTGATCTGATTATCTCTACATAGAGATACAGAGAAATTTACTGCTAAGGTACCCTCTGTTAAAGCGGGATTTTCTTCATTCATATAAGCCGTTTTTAAGGCATAGCCTTTAGGAACAACCAAAAGTTGATTGGGCAACAAGTATTCGCCATACCAGCTTTGAAAGCAGGCCTGATAAATGGCATCGCTGGGGGCATAGGCACGGCTCTTTAATGCAATTGCAGGTTCGGAGTTGCCTGGTGCACCGGAATAGGGCCACTGTATTTGACCAAGTACTCGCCTAAATGGACCGAGGGCAATACTGCGCACTTTAGAGATATACTGGTTAATAAGGGTGCCCTTTAGCCATAAGCTTCCAGATAGTGTAGGGCCCTTAAGCGCGGATTCGTTCAAGTCGCTTGGTGGCGATTCCTTTTGATTTAAATCCAGGTACATGCCGATGGCATCGATGAGTTTTGAAGTGTTTGCAATGGCCGCTAAAGGCAAATCGCGTCTGCCGTTTTGAAGGGCGCCATGCCATTCGAATTGGTCTTGAACATCGCCGACCTTGGTCCAAGCGCCACTTTGGCGATAGTAGAGGTCTACAGGGGTGCGAAGACCGGTTTTGGGGTGAATATGCGTAAACTGTGCGCGTATATACACCAGGTCGTCGGGCTGGAAGTAGGGACCAAGGCTGTTTAGTGAAAAACGCAGCACGTAACCGGGCGTTGGTGCAAGTTCGGCGCGCGAAGCCTCAGGATGGCTGCCTCTTTTTACAGGCAGTTGGGCAGCGTCGTAGCCTTTTGAGGGCAGGGGCGCCCACCGGGCATCGGAGAAATCGGTAATGGCAAAGCCGAAGAGGCGCCCGGTCACCGAGACCGGCACCACCGCTCCAGCAATGTCGTTGGCAGGATCCAGGTTCACTGCCAACTGGTGCTTGGCAGGGGAGCGGTGATTGAGTGCGACCACCTGGTAGAGCAGCGCATACTGGCCAGGCTCTACCCAGGCGGGCGCGCTCACGAAGGCGGCCTGCGCAGCCGCGGGCACCACCGTCCACGAGCCCGCGGACACAAAGCCGCCTTCGGTGCCGGCTTGGTCCCAAAAGCAAAAGGCGTCGAAGGGGAAGTAGAGCCGGCGCATCCTCGCATAGGCACCATAATCTCGATCCCCATATCCCGGAATC
>CALFXQ010000116.1 GCA_937958285.1 uncultured Fusibacter sp.
AGAATTTGATTGACACCAGTTAGTTCTGGTGCTAATATTGTTTAGTGTGCTATTAGCCCTCCTTCATTCTGTAACATGGAGGTGTCCCTTGAACCCTGAAAGTATGGAAAAGTTGTTTATTGGTGTAAAGCAAGTAAAACGTGTTTTGCGCGCTGAAAGCGCCGAGCAGGTTTTAATCGCTAGCGATGCCGAGAATCAATTGGTCGCAGAAATTGTTCAATTGGCGGTAGCAAAGTCCGTACCAATTCATTACGTTCCTACAATGAAAGAACTCGGGAAGTATTGTCAAATTGACGTCGGTGCTGCAGCAGCAGTCATAATAAAATAACCGCCAAGGCGGAATAATCAAAAAGGAGGTTCAGTCGATGCCAACTATTAATCAGCTCATCCGCAAAGGAAGAGAGCAACAAATTGACAAGAGTACATCACCTGCATTACAAAGAACGTTCAATACGTTGAAACGCGTTCCTGTTAAGCAGTCTTCTCCACAGAAGAGAGGTGTTTGTACATCTGTTAAGACGATGACACCAAAAAAACCGAACTCGGCACTTAGAAAAGTTGCAAGGGTTCGTTTGACAAATGGTATGGAAGTAACTGCTTACATCCCAGGTGAAGGCCACAACTTGCAAGAGCACAGTGTGGTTCTAATCCGTGGCGGTAGAGTAAAAGACTTACCAGGTGTGCGTTACCATATCGTTCGTGGCGTTCTTGATACACAAGGCGTAGGTAAAAAGCTGCAAGCAAGATCAAAATACGGTACTAAGAGACCAAAAGCCGGCAAAGCACCAGTTGCTGCTGGTAAGAAAAAATAGTTTGCCAAAACTGGCGGAAACGCCAATTTTGCTAGTATTTAGTGAGTCTGTATAAACCGACACCACAACACATCTGAGTTCTGCTGTCACTCAGATGTTTGAGTACCGATGAGTAAATGTTAATCTAGGAGGGAAGAGTCGTGTCTAGAAAAGGTAAAACACCTAAACGCGTAGTATTACCAGATCCCGTTTACGGATCAAAAATGCTTACAAAGCTAATTAATCAGATTATGTATGATGGAAAAAAAGGCGTTGCGCAGAAGATTGTTTACGGCGCAATGGAAACAATTGCTGAAAAGACTGGCAAAGAGCCATTAGATGTCTTTAATCAAGCAATGGACAACATCATGCCTGTTCTCGAAGTGCGTTCACGCCGTGTTGGTGGTGCAAACTACCAAGTACCGGTTGAAGTTCGCCCAGAGCGTAGAAAAACATTAGGTATCCGCTGGTTGACAATTCAAACGCGCAAGCGTGGCGAGCGTACTATGCATGAGAAACTCGCAAAAGAATTAATGGATGCTGCAAACAACACGGGTGGATCTGTCAAGAAGAAAGAAGACACTCACAAAATGGCTGATGCTAATAAGGCGTTTGCTAGCTATAGATGGTAGGAGTCTGATTGTCGCAGAAAATGCCTGCAGTGAATACTGCAGGCCTTGGCTGTGTATATTGGCTTTCGTTTCGTAACTGGATTTAAGCGGAAAGGTGGGATGACTGTGAGTAGAGCTTTTCCTTTGGAAAGAACCAGAAACATCGGTATCATGGCGCATATCGATGCTGGCAAAACTACAACAACAGAGCGTATCCTCTATTATACGGGGGTTTCGCACAAGATTGGTGAAGTTCATGATGGCGCAGCCACAATGGACTGGATGGAACAAGAGCAGGAGCGTGGTATCACGATTACTTCTGCAGCAACAACTTGCCAATGGCTGAATCACCGCATTAACATTATTGATACACCTGGCCACGTTGACTTTACAGTTGAAGTTCAGCGTTCGCTTCGCGTACTAGATGGTGCTGTAGCGGTATTCTGTGCTAAAGGTGGTGTTGAGCCACAATCTGAAACAGTTTGGAGACAAGCGAACAAGTATCGCGTGCCACGTATGGCATTTGTCAACAAAATGGACATTACAGGCGCTGACTTTATGCGCGTTGTCAACATGATGAAAGATCGCCTTAAGGCAAATGCAGTTCCTGCACAATTGCCAATTGGCGCTGAGAATGCTTTTATCGGAATCATCGACTTGATCAAGTTCGAAGCGAACTACTATACGAACGAAATCGGTACTGATATCGAAATTAAGCCAATTCCAGAAAACATGTTAGCAGAAGCTAAAGAAGCACGCCAAAAGCTTGTAGAAGCGGTTTCTGAGACGGACGAAGAACTTCTAATGAAGTACTTAGACGGCGAAGAGCCTTCAATCGAAGAGCTTGTTGTTGCACTTCGCAAGGCTACAATCGACAATATTGTCGTTCCAGTTTTCTGTGGTTCTTCTTACAAAAACAAAGGCGTTCAGCTGATGTTAGATGCGGTAATTGCTTACATGCCATCTCCTATCGATGTCGGTGCTATCAAAGGTACAATCGACGACGAAGAGGGCGAGCGTAACCCATCAGATCAAGAGCCATTCTCATCACTTGCTTTTAAAATTATGACTGACCCTTATGTGGGCAGACTTACGTTCTTCCGCGTTTACTCTGGAACATTAGATTCAGGTTCTTACGTGCAGAACTCGACTAAAGGCAAAAAAGAGCGTATCGGCCGTATCCTTCAAATGCATGCTAACAAGCGTGAAGAAATTGAAAAAGTATATGCAGGCGATATCGCAGCAGCTGTTGGTCTCAAATATACAACTACAGGTGATACACTCTGTGACCCTGACCACGAGATTATCCTCGAGTCTATGGACTTCCCAGATCCGGTTATCAACGTAGCTATCGAGCCAAAGACAAAAGCGGGCCAAGAAAAAATGGGTCTTGCTCTTGCTAAGCTTGCCGAAGAAGATCCTACATTTAAAACATGGACAGACGAAGAAACAGGTCAGGTTATCATTGCCGGCATGGGCGAACTTCACCTTGAAATCATCGTTGACCGTCTCTTAAGAGAGTTTAAAGTAGAAGCTAACGTCGGTGCGCCTCAGGTTGCTTATAAAGAAACACTTAAGAATAAAACCGATGTCGATCACAAGTATGCTAAGCAGTCTGGTGGTCGCGGTCAGTACGGTCACGTTAAGATTCGTGTATTCCCTGCTGAACCAGGCAAAGGCTACACGTTCACAAATGCAGTTACTGGTGGTGCGATTCCTAAAGAATACATCGGCAAGATCGATGAGGGTATTCAAGAAGCGCTTCAAAGCGGTCCATTGGGCGGCTACGAAATCGTGGATATCTCAGTTGAACTTTACGACGGTTCTTACCATGAGGTCGACTCATCTGAGATGGCGTTTAAAATTGCAGCTTCTATGGCCCTCAAAGAGGCAGTCAGAAAAGGCGGCGGTGTACTTCTTGAGCCATACATGAAAGTTGAAGTACTTGTACCAGAAGAATACACTGGCGATGTTATCGGCGACTTGAATTCACGTCGTGGTAAAATGGAAGGTATGGATTCTGAGTACGGCGTACAGACAATTCGTGCGCACGTTCCACTTGCTCAAATGTTTGGTTACGCAACTGACCTTCGTTCAAAAACACAGGGTCGTGGCAACTACACAATGGTATTCAGTCACTACGAAGCAGTACCTAACAACATTGCAGAAGCAGTGTTAGGTAAAAAATAAGGGAGGAAATTTCCATGGCTAAGCAAAAGTTTGAAAGAAATAAGCCTCACGTCAACATCGGCACAATTGGCCACGTTGACCATGGTAAAACAACATTGACAGCAGCAA
>CALFXQ010000117.1 GCA_937958285.1 uncultured Fusibacter sp.
TCGCCTAAATCTTCGAGTGCGCCGACATATATAGCGTCAATTGCTTCTTTTTTTAAGGCTTCTACCAAATCGGTAGCGTGGATGCCGTAGGTGTTGACTTCTCGTGCGGCGTAGATATCGGTAATAAGCACGTGGCTTGCGCCCTTAAATGCCCGTGCTGTTTCGTCTAGCAGTGAGTAGGTGCGCGAGTAGGTGTGGGGTTGGTACACCGCAATCACCTCTTGGTGCGCGAGGTTCATGGCCGCACTGAGCGTCGCCTTTATTTCCGATGGATGGTGGGCGTAATCTGTTACCAGAGTAGACCCGTAATATTGACCGAGTACTTCGTAGCGGCGTTCTGCATTTGTAAAGTTGGCGAGGGCCTCCTTTGCCACAAGTGCATCGATGCCATTGGCATGGGTTGATGCAATGGCGGCTAAAGCGTTGTACACATTGTGCTTTCCAGGCACACTGAGGGTGATTTTACAGATAAATGCACTGTCGATATACAGGTCGAAGGTTGGGTTGGCATTGCTGTCGAAGACCAAGTGGCGCGCCTCGTAGTCCGCCTCGTGGTGTAAGCTATAGGTGATCACTTGTGCCAAAGGATGCTTGTCGAGTCGCTTGGTGTTAGGGTCGTCGATATTGAGCACGAGAAAGTTGTCGGCATTTAAAGTGGATGCGAATTTGCCAAAGGTGTCGACAATAGCATCGAGACTTTTATAGAAATCGAGGTGTTCTTCTTCTATATTGTTCACTACTATAGTAGTTGGTGTAAGATCTAGAAAGCTTGCCTTGTACTCACATGCCTCTACTGCGATATAATCGGAGTTAGTGATGTGATAGGCCTTGTTGTCGTGAGCGAGGCGTGCGCCAATCATATAGCTAGGATCCTGGTTAGCCCAGCGAAGAATTTGTGTGACCATGGTACTAGTGGATGTCTTTCCGTGGGTGCCCGATACGGCGATGATAACAGGATAATCTGTTAAGATCTGATTGAGGGCTTCTGTTCTTCTGAGCAGGGGAATATTCTGCTCTTTTGCAACTGCAAACTCGGGGTTCGATGAATCGATAGCGCCTGTATACACAATGGCCTCGACTGCCCCTACATTACTGGCGCTATGGCCGATATTTACAGTGGCGCCTGCCTCTATAAGACTTTGAACAATATCGGAATCCTTTGCGTCGGAGCCACTAATTTGAATGCCCTTTTCTAATAGAACAAAGGCGATTGCGCTCATGGATATTCCACCTATGCCAATAAAGTGAATGGCTTTTGCTTCTAGTAAGTTAATCATGCTCGTTTCCTCTCTCTGTGGTGCTCATACAAAATACATGCAATGCATTATATCAGATAAGCGCGCAAAAACCTAGTGGTGCTTGATTTCTCTCTGCGAAAAGCATAGAATGGCAATATAAACTAAATAATGTTCGGGGTAATACAAACATGAGTAAAATAAAACGCAATGAACGCGTGGGTCTTATTGTTAAGGTCTTAAGTGAGCATCCCAATAAAGTGATTTCCTTTAAGCATTTTACCGATATGTTTGGCGCAGCCAAATCCAGTATTAGCGAAGATATTGCCATTGTTAAGGGCATTATGGACAAGAACAAACTGGGGAAAGTGATTACCCTGCCAGGCGCCGCAGGTGGCGTGAAGTATATTCCTCGTGTTGAGGCGGGCTACAAGTTAGAAATACTAGAAAAGCTCTGCGATTTACTCAATGTGCCAGAACGCATTATTCCGGCAGGTTTTCTTTATATTGCCGATATTCTCTATCATCCTGAAATGGTAAAAGGCGTGGCCGAAATCTTTGCGGAAGCATTTTCTTCTCATCAGGTGGACTATGTGGTGACAATTGAGACAAAGGGCATTCCAATGGCCTTTATGACGGCCAATTACCTCAATGTGCCTTTAGTGATTGTACGCAAAGAAAATAAGGTGACAGAAGGCTCCACGGTCAGTATCAATTACGTGTCGGGATCCTCTCAAAAGTTAGGTGTCATGTATGCTCCCAAACGAGCAATTAAGCCAAAGTCCAATGTGTTAATCATCGACGATTTTATGAAGGGTGGCGGTACCGCTAAGGGCATGATGGATTTGGTTGCAGAGTTCGATGCAAAGGTAGTGGGCCTGGGTGTACTCTTAGAAACAGATTCACCGCAAGACAAGTTGGTATCCGACTATGTGTCGCTGTTAAAGATTCATCGCAATGGCGAGGGAAGGTTGCATGTTGCGCCCAATACTCGTGTGATCGACACGGTTTTATAGTAGTTGTATAAGTTGTATAAGTTGTATAAGTAACTTTTATTGGTTGCAGCTTTAATTTAGATTGGAAATAGTGCGTTTAAATAACTGAATAGGTATCTGATTCCTACAATGAAAAAAAATAGAAAATTGTGGATTCAAATATAGATATGGACGTTTGATTCGTGTACAATAACAATAGTTGGGAAATGTTTGCAACTTTGTTATGCAGCACACTGGACGATAGGGGGGTCTACAAATGCATGTAACGGATGTTCGCGTGAGAAAGATTAAAAACGAAGGTAAGATGAAAGCGGTTGTCTCTGTCACACTAGACGATATGATTGTGATTCACGATATCAAAATCATCGAAGGGCAAACGGGACTCTTTGTAGCGATGCCCAGCAGAAAAGTGGGCGAATCCGATTATCGCGATATTGCGCATCCCATCAATGCCAGCGCGAGAAATATTCTTCAAGATGTGATTTTCGATGCCTATCACAAAGAAAAAGAGGCGTTTTTAGAAGTCGGCGACGCGCACGCCACAGATTTTTAGTACATAAGTAAACTTGGCGACAGTCCATTCATTTGGCGGTCGCTTTTTTTAACAAAGCTTAATATAACCGGGTGCTTATTGAGTAATTGATGATGCGTGTTATAATGACAAAGGAGTATAGGAGGAGTCGATATGAAATGTATCTTACTAGCGGTAGATGATCGTCCTTTTAAAGGGATCAAAAATGCACCTTATACGTTAAATACCATGGGTTTACCTCTGTTTGCGCAGGGAATTTCCGCCATACAAAATGCGGGATACGACGTCGAATGTGTGATGGCGACTTCTATTCAGGAGCAGCTTTCTAAACTAGATAGTAAAATCGCGAACAGTTATCAAGCTTCAGTTTACAGCCAAGAGACAAAGTGGCTAGATGCCTACGGATCTAATGTGGTGATTCTATTAGATGCAGCAGTCTACTATCTTGGCAATGGACTTATTCATGGGTTTAAGACCCGCAGCCTTTCTGTGGGTAAAGAGCCCGTTGTCTATCGCGTGGGCGATCGGCCTGTGGCCCTTATCGCACGTGCCGACATGCTAAAAAGTGTGTGGAATAAGGCAAAACCCGATGTGACTAAGCGTCGATTCATGACCCAACTGGTCTTGGCAATGCAAGAGCAGCAAATATCGAGTTACGAAGATACCCTTCGCATGGATGAGGCTGTAGTTGTCGACCAACTCTATGCGCATCATTTAATTGTAGACTTTCTTAGAGACGAAAAGCTAAAGCAGTTGATGGGAAATGGCGTACAGATTTTAGATCGCCACAGCACCTTTATCGATTCCACCGTTCAAATTGAAGAGGGTACAATTGTGTATCCTGGTTGTGTTTTAGAGGGTCTCACCTCTATTGGTTCCGATTGTGAGATTGGGCCAGGTGCGCGTATTGCAAATAGCAAGATAGGCTCTAATGTGGTAGTTAAAGACTCTACGCTCACAGACGCGTCGGTCGATGATCATACGGCCATTGGACCTTATGCTTACCTTAGACCAAAATCAGATATTGGCAAACACGTCAAAATTGGCGATTTTGTAGAAGTTAAGAATGCGCGGATTGACGATTATTCAAAAGTTTCACATCTCAGCTATATCGGTGACGGTTCTGTGGGGAAAAACGTCAACGTGGGCTGTGGTGTGGTGTTTGTGAACTACGATGGAAAAAACAAGCATTTAACGACGATAGAAGACAATGCCTTTATCGGTTGTAATGCAAATTTGGTGGCACCGGTGACGGTAAAGCGTGGGGCATATGTCGCGGCGGGGTCTACCATTACAGAAGATGTAGAAGTGGAGAGTTTGGCAATTGCGCGTTGTAGACAAACCCAGAAGTTAAACTGGGTCAAGAATAAAAAATAGACGAGAATTTAAAGACTAACCTTGTGTTGTGTTTTGAGGAGGACATGCATGCATAGTAAGGGTAAGAAGATCAAGATTTTTTCAGGAAATGCCAATCGCGATTTGGCCGAAAAAATTTGTCGTGAATTGGGTATTCCATTAGGTGATGCAACTGTGGGTGCATTTTCCGATGGTGAGATTTCCGTTAACATTGGTGAAACCGTACGTGGTTGTGATGTATTTGTCATTCAATCCATAAGCCCGCCAATGGTCAACCGGTATCTTATGGAGCTTTTGATTATGATCGATGCGTTAAAGCGCGCCTCTGCTGGTCGTATTACAGCGGTTATTCCCTACTATGGCTATGCGCGTCAAGATCGCAAGGCCAAGGCACGCGATCCCATTTCGGCTAAGCTTGTGGCGGATTTAGTCACAGCTGCTGGTGCAGATCGATTGCTTACAATGGATTTACATGCGGCTCAAATTCAGGGATATTTTAATATCCCGGTGGATCACTTGGTAGGTGGTCCTATTCTAGCGAATTACTTCAAGAACTTGAATCTTCAAGATTTGGTCGTGGTTTCGCCAGACTTGGGCAGTGTCACCCGCACAAGAGATTTTGCGAATCACCTCAATGCACCAATTGCGATTATCGACAAGCGTCGCCCTGAGGCAAATGTGTCTGAGGTCATGAACGTTATCGGCGAAATCAAGGGAAAGAACGTCATTTTAATCGACGACATGATCGATACGGCAGGTACGATTGTCAATGCGGCGAAGGTCTTAAAAGAGATGGGCGCCCTAGACGTATACGCGTGTTGTACCCATCCAATTTTGTCGGGCCCTGCCCTCGATCGCATTCGCAATAGTGTGATTAAACGCTTAGTCGTGCTCGATACCATTTTCTTACCGCAAGATCAGCTTTTAACGAACATGAAAGTGCTTACAGTTGCGCCGATCTTTGGAGAATCTATTAGACGTGTTTTCAATAATGACTCGGTGAGTAAAATATTTGTATAAAATGTCAGCTGCCTATCCTCAATGGATGGGCAGCTTTTCTTTGTCATCGATTTGTAACAATGTGAGTGAATCACGGTTGCCCATTCTGTGATAAAATGATTCTGTATACAGTTCAACACATGTGGACATGTAGAGGAGTTTAACATGGAAAGTGTCTTAAATCATTTTTTAAACATCACACCCAATGATGTGCTCGATATTTTTATTATTTCGTTTCTATTTTACAAGTTTTTGATGCTTGTTAAAGAAACGCGCGCCGAACAGCTCATTAAGGGCCTTATAGTCATTTTGCTCGTTTGGAAAATTGCCGAATGGGCGGAACTGCGCATGGTTCATTTTGCGATTAAAAACCTCATGACGCTGGGGGTAGTGGCGCTTATCATTCTCTTTCAACCAGAAATTCGAAGAGCGCTAGAATACATAGGCAGAAACAAGCTTATGCGCAAGTCCATCTCCGATATGATGGAAGAAGAAATGGATCACATGATCGAACAGATTGTCGAATCGGTTCTAGATTTATCCGAGCAAAAAACAGGTGCATTAATTGCCATTGAACGCGAAACGGGTTTAAACGAAATTGTGCAAACGGGTGTTATGGTCGACGCCATCATTAGCGCGGAGCTCATAAAAAACGTGTTCTATCACAATGCGCCACTTCACGACGGCGCTGTGGTCATCAAGAAGAATCGCCTTCAAGCCGCATCTTGTCTATTGCCCCTCACAACGAGCACAGCCCTTAGCAGCGACTTAGGCACGCGTCATCGAGCGGCACTTGGTTTGGTGGAGCGGTCGGATGCGATGGTCATTGTAGTCTCTGAAGAAACGGGTGTTATCTCCCTGGCGATGGATGGCAAGTTGGCGCGTTTTATCGACCGCAACTCTCTTTTAAGTATCTTGCGTTCGAAGTTTAAAGTGGTGAAAAAGCCCAGTGCGCTCAGTTGGATTACGGGGAGGATGAAACATGAAGGAAATGTTTAATCAACTCTGGCAAAGTGTCAATATTACTAAAAACACCACGCAAAAGCTGTTTTCTCTTTTGTTTGCACTCGTCTTTTGGATATTTGTGATGGATACTGACAATCCAGAAACGACAAAAGTGATTGGAAAGGTACCACTTCAGCTATTGGGCATCGAGCAGCTGGCATCAAAGGAGCTTCAACTTTTCAACAAGGGGCCCTTTTTAGTCGAGGTCAAAGTTCGCGGTCGCCGCAAAGAAGTGATGGCTCTTAAAATCAGCGATTTTAAGGTTTCGGTAGATCTTTACCAAGCTAAAAGTGGCACGGCGAGCTATCCCGTCACCGCCGAGGTTTTTAAAACGGGCATTGTGATTGAGGGTGTCAACAATCCAGAGATTAAGCTCACTATTGACCAAATGATACAAGCCAATAAACCAATACAAGTTGATTTAGTGGGCAATGTGCCCGAACCGTTTTTTGTAGACGAGCCAAAGGTCTCAAAAGCGCTAATTGGCGTTAAAGGGCCAGAAAGACTCGTCAATCAAATAACAAACCTTAAAGGTCAAATCGATGTGACCGGCGTCACTGCGCCATTCACTACAGAAATTGGACTCCTTCCCGTCGATGCTCAAGGCAAGCTGGTAGAGGGTGTAACGCTAGATATGCCAAAAGTTCAGGTTGCCATTGCCATTTTGGTGGAACGACAGATTCCCATCGAATTGGTTACAGAGGGTGCAATCGGCGAGGGGATGATGGTTAAAAAGCTCGAACTCATACCCAATGCCATTCGCGTTATTGGCGAACCCAAGGCCATTGAGTTAATTGCGAGTATAAAGACCATGCCCGTTGACTTGAGTTTACTCGAAGGCACAAACAGTCAACCGGTGGCGGTAGTTTTGCCCGAAGGGATGCGGCTAAAGCCCGGTGAATCCGTATCTATCTCATCGAGCATCGAAGCGATTCAAAAGCGCATTATGACAGTAGATATCGCTTCGGTAGAGGTGATGAATCTCTTGCCTAATTTCAATGTTCAGTTCGAAGAAAATGCTTTAGATTTAATGATTTCGGGGCCTTCTGGTCTACTGACTGCCCTAGAAGCTCAAAACGTTGGCATCGCCATCGATGTGCTGGGCTTAATGCCAGGCAAGCATCAGTTGAATTTTGTGGTCACGTTGCCAGAGGGTTTGGAGTGGGTCAAGTCGGAAGAGTCTCCTTCTCGTATTGGCCTGACTATAGAGGAGTCAACTAGTGGGAATCAATGATGAGTCAGATCGCCTTGAGCATGTCTTAAAAAATATCATGGATAGTACCCACGATGCGATGATCGCCATCGATCGCCAAGGGTGTATTATGCTCTTTAATCGCGCAGCTGAGCGCCTAACCGGGTTCTCGAGGGCAAGTGTATTGGGCAAGCCCGTCGATCAGGTAATTGAAAACACAAGGCTGCTAGAGGTGTTGTCCAAGGGAAAACCAGAGCTCAATCAACGGCAATTGCTTGGGCGTGTAGAGATTATTACAAGTCGATTGCCTCTCTACGAGCTCGACGAGCTCGCAGGTGCGGTGGCGATTTTTAGAGATGTGTCAGATGTGGTGCGTCTAGCAGAAGAAGTGACGAATTTAAAAGAGATTCAAATGACCATGGAAGCTGTGTTTAATGCCACAAAAGACGCAATTAGTGTGGTCAATCAAGAGGGTATTCACATACTCATTAATCCGGCTTATACGCAAATCACAGGCTTCACATCGGAGGAAGTCATTGGCAAGGATTACTCTGTAGACCTTGTAGAAGGAGAAAGTGCACACCAAAAGGTGCTGCGCACAGGCAGACCTGTAGACAACATGGTTGTCGTTTCTGGCAAGACCAAAAAGAATATTGTGACCAGTGCTGCACCTATTCTTGTAGATGGTCAAGTACGTGGTTCTGTTGCGGTGCTTCACGATATCACCGAAATGACGCGTCTTAATCAAGAGCTGGCTAAGGCGCGCCAGATTATTAGAAACCTAGAGGCAAAATATACCTTCGACGACATCAAAGGTAGAAGTCAACGGGTAAAAGATGCCATCGAGCGCGCTAAGATTGCCGCAATTACACCGGCTACTGTCATTTTGCGCGGAGAAAGTGGCACGGGCAAAGAATTGTTTGCTCATGCCATACACAATGCTTCTAACCGCTGTAATGCACAATTTGTCAGGGTAAACTGTGCGGCAATTGCCGAGAGTTTATTGGAGAGCGAGTTGTTTGGATACGAAGAAGGCGCATTTACTGGGGCATCAAAAGGTGGCCGCATGGGGCTTTTTGAGCGCGCTTCCGGAGGCACGATATTTCTAGACGAAATTGGCGAAATGCCACTGAGTACTCAAGTGAAGTTACTTCGCGTGCTCCAGGAGCGCGAAGTGGTAAGAGTTGGTGGCAGTAAACCCATAACCGTAGATGTACGGGTGATTTCGGCAACTCACGTGGATTTAGAAAAGGCCGTAAAGGCGGGGAGCTTTAGAGAAGATCTATACTATCGTCTCAATGTGATTCCCATTCTTATTCCTGCGCTAAGAGATCGCTTAGAAGATTTAGATGACCTGGTAGAGGTATTGCTTGTGCGCTTCAACCAAGAGTTTGGAAGAAATATTCAAACCATTTCCAGCGAAGTGATTTGTGCCCTCGGCGCTTATCATTGGCCGGGCAATGTAAGAGAGCTCGAGAATTATTTGGGTAGAACTGTGATTCAAATGAAGATTACCGAAACCGAGATGCTACCACAGCATATGCCTGCCTTTAGCGATCAAAAGCGCACGGCCTTGTACGAGTACAACAAAGCCTCGAGCGCTGTTCAAGAGACAGATGCAGAGATCGGCCACGTTTCGCCCCTAGAAGAGGTGCTGTCGCAGGCAGAGGCTCAGTACTTAGCCAAAGCCCTCACGGCATGTAAAGGCAATCGTACAGAGACCGCAAGGCGGTTGGGCATTTCCGTAAGAACCCTTTATTATAAAATGGAAAAACACGGGATGGTGTTAACATAGACTGTAAAAAGAGAAAGCCAAAAACTACGCAGAATATTGCGTGGTTTTTTTGTGTGCAATATTTTGCGTGCATAAAATTGCGCACGAGCCACTCCCACTGAAAAACGTTTTCACATGATAAGCTGTAGGCCCTTGAATTACTGATTTCAATGGGTGTGCGCACATTGGCATAGAAATTGCTTAATATTACTATGAATGATTATTCTGTTGGAGGTGACGTATGTCTAGAGAATATGTTTTAGTCATTAACCCAGGTTCTACATCTACAAAAGTGGCGATATTTAAGGAATTTGAGCTAAAGGTTCAAAAGGACTTAATGCACGCAACTGAGGATCTAGATCAATTTGCAAAGATCACAGATCAATATGCCTATCGCAAAGATATGATACTCGCGTGGGTTGCATCAGAAGGGTATCAAGCAGAGCAGCTTAGAGCAGTAATTGGTCGCGGCGGTTTACTCAAGCCAATGCCATCAGGTACATATAAAGTGACAGAGACGTTAATGGAAGATTTGAGAATTGGCGTTCAGGGCGAACATGCATCTAACTTGGGTGGTTTAATCTCAAGAGCTATTGCAGATAGCCAAGGCATTGAAGCGTATATTGTAGACCCCGTTGCAGTCGACGAGTTTGAGCCAGTGGCGCGCATTTCGGGCATGCCACAGATCAAGAGAAAGTCGCTCCTTCACGCCCTCAATATTCGCGCGATTTCACATCGCGTCGCCAAAGAGCTCGGCAGAGAGTTTGCAGATTTAAACCTTGTAGTTGCTCATCTCGGCGGTGGAATTTCCATCGTTCCAGTGCGCAAGGGTAAAATGATAGATGCCAATAATGCCAACGAAATGGGACCTTTCTCGCCAGAGCGCGCAGGTGGTTTACCCGTTGGCGATATTGCCAAAATGTGCTTCTCCGGAGATTATACAATGGATACCCTTAAGCCAAAGCTTCGTGGCAAAGGTGGTTTAGTTGCATATTTAGGCACAAACGATGCACGCGAGGTGCTTAAGCGCATTGAAGCTGGAGATGAGCACGCTAAACTCATTTTCGAATCAATGGCCTACCAAATTGCAAAAGAAATAGGCGCAATGGCAACTGTTTTAAAAGGCGATATCGACGCCATTGTACTTACAGGCGGCGTTGCATACTCTAAGTACTTAGTCAACTACGTAACCGAAATGGTGGGCTTTATCGCACCTGTTATAGTCAAGCCAGGTGAAGACGAAATGACAGCACTTAACGAAGGTTACCTCCGAACAGAGGCTGGCCAAGACCAAGTTAAGATCTACGAAAACGAGGTGTAGCATGATTAAACGATTTGACGATTTGTTAGAAGCGGCGAGAGCGCGTGGTCCTAAAACCATCGCCGTAGCAGTTGCTCAAGATTCAGACGTACTCATGGCTGTAAACGGCGCATATAAGCAAGGCATCGTCGAAGCTATCTTAGTGGGAGATTTAGGTGCCATTCAGGCACGTGCTCAAGAAGTAAATGTAGACTTAAGCCCATTCGAGATTATCGATATTGCAGATATGGCAGAGGCATCGCTTAAAGCCGTTGAATTGGTCTCTAGCGGCAGAGCACACATGGTCATGAAGGGCCTTGTAGATACGGCGATCATCTTGAAGGCTGTTCTCGACAAGAATGTTGGCCTTAGAACGGGCAATGTACTTTCTCATGTTGCTGTATTCGATGTGCCAATGTACCACAAATTGCTCTTGGTCACTGATGCTGCGATGAACATTGCACCTGACCTTATGCAAAAGAAGCAAATCATTGAAAATACGCTAGAAGTGGCATATGCTCTCGACATAGAAATGCCTAAGGTTGGCGTGATTTGTGCCAAAGAAAAGGTAAACGACAAAATGCCTGCAACAGTCGATGCTGGCGCTCTAGTAGAAATGAATGAAAAGGGTGAACTCAAGGGTTGTATTGTAGGTGGCCCCTTCGCCCTCGACAATGCGGTATCTAAAGAAGCGGCTAAACTCAAGAAAATCGACCATCCTGCGGCGGGAGATTGCGACATCTTATTGTGTCCCGACATTGAGGGTGGCAATATCCTCTATAAGACACTGGGCTTTTTAACGCAAGCGCGTTCGGCTGGTGTTATTGTCGGTGCAAAAGCGCCAGTGGTACTAACTTCTCGCGCAGACTCAGAAGATGCAAAATTAAATTCAATTGCCCTTGGCGTCTTAATGGCAGCTAAAAAATAGGAGGTCATACACAATGGAAGCATACAGAATTCTAGCGATAAACCCAGGTTCGACTTCTACAAAGATTGCCATCTACGACAACGAAAAAGAAGTTTTCGAAACCACCCTGCGCCATTCTACAGATGAAATCAACGCCTTCGAAGATATTTTTTCCCAGTACGACTTTAGAAAGCAAGTGATTCTCGATGCACTTAACGATGCGGGAATCAATCTCACTAAACTCAGTGCTGTAGTAGGCCGTGGTGGCTTGTTAAAGCCGATCAAAGGTGGCACTTATGCTGTAGACGAAAATATGCTTAAAGACCTTAAAAAGGGTGTGCTCGGCGAGCATGCTTCTAACTTAGGTGGTGTTATCGCCAATGAGATTGCATCTCAGCTCAATATCCCTGCCTTTATTGTAGACCCCGTGGTGGTCGATGAGTTGCAGCCTGTTGCGCGCATCTCTGGCATGCCAGAAATCGATCGCAAGAGCATCTTTCACGCACTCAACCAAAAGGCTGTGGCAAGACGCGCTTCTAAAGAAATGGGTAAAAACTACGAAGATTGTAATTTTGTAGTTGCGCATATGGGTGGCGGCATATCTGTAGGTGCACATCTTAAGGGCAAAGTTGTAGACGTGAACAACGCACTAGATGGCGATGGTCCGTTTTCGCCTGAGCGCTCTGGTGGATTGCCTGTTGGCGACCTCGCTAAGCTCTGCTTCTCTGGAAAATACACCCATGCCGAGATCAAAAAGATGATCAAAGGCCAAGGGGGTATGGTCGCTTATCTCGATACAAACGACGGTCGCGATGCAGTAAAGATGATTAACGAAGGCAATGAGCAAGCGAAGCTCGTCTTCCATGCAATGGCATATCAAGTGGCCAAAGAAATCGGCATGTGCGCTACTGTACTAAAGGGCGATATCGACGCCATCATCCTCACTGGTGGTTTGGCATATGGCGAAATGTTTATTGGCTGGATCAGAGAGAGCATCGAATTCTTGGGTAAAGTCATTGTGTACCCAGGCGAAGATGAAATGTCTGCATTGGCGCTTGGCGGTTTACGCGTGCTAAGAGGCGACGAAGTGGCTCAGCGTTATGAATAAGCTAAACAAAGCAATTCTCGCCGATAAGCGTATTCGCGTAATCATTGGCCATTACGGCAGTGGCAAAACTGAGTTCTCGGTGAATTATGCGATGCAACTTGCGGCGTTAAGTCAAAATAAAGTGGCCTTGGCAGATCTGGATGTGGTCAATCCCTATTTCAGATCGAGAGAGCGCCACGAAGTGATGGAAGACAAAGGCATATTGGTCATTAGCTCACTTATGGGCAACAATATTAACTTCGAGCTTCCATCGGTAGATGGTGCGGTATTAACGCCGCTTCAAAATCACGCCTACGACGTTATCTTGGATGTAGGTGGTGATGCTGTTGGCGCAAGGGCCCTTGCGAGATTTAAGGAATACCTTGTAGATGGCGATTACGATATGCTGGCAGTTGTGAATGCCAATCGCCCCGATACACAGACGGAAGATGGCATTATTATGCATGTCAAAGCCATCGAGTCTACAGTAGGTGTCAAGGTAACGGGTCTTATTAACAACACGCATCTTTTAAGAGAAACAACACCAGAAGATGTGCTGGGACCACAGGCGATGATCGAATCGGCGGGTGCTAGAATGGGCATTACCGTGCGATATATCGCCGCAATACGCAATATCACCGAAGACATTGCCAAACAAACCGAAGTGCCAGTGGTTCCCGTAGATATGTATATGCGAGATCCCTGGATGTAATACAAACCCTAGCCAAGTGCGAGTAGGAGGAAATAACGTGCCAAAAGGTAAAGTGACATTTGATCAAAATATCTGTAAAGGATGCGAACTATGTACTATCGCTTGTCCGGTGAAAATCATTGTGATGGACAAGAAGAACATCAATGCTAAAGGGTACCACCCTGCCACTGTATTGGAAATGGATAAGTGCATTGGTTGTGGCAACTGTGCAATTATGTGTCCAGATTCTGTCATCACTGTAGAAAGAGAATAATGGGAGGCTGACGATGTCAAAAGTTTTAATGAAGGGTAATGAAGCCATAGGCGCAGCTGCCATCAAAGCTGGATGTAAAGCCTTTTTCGGATACCCAATTACACCGCAAAATGAATTGCCTGAATACATGTCAAAAGAAATGCACAAACACGGTGGCGTCTTTGTGCAGGCTGAATCGGAAGTCGCTGCGATTAATATGGTCTACGGCGCTGCTGGCTGTGGCGTTCGCGTTATGACTTCATCTTCTTCACCTGGTATCGCGCTTAAACAAGAGGGTATCACGTATCTAGCTGGCGCCGAGCTCCCATCGGTTATTGTCAATATCGTTCGCGGTGGTCCAGGTCTTGGCGGCATTCAGCCTGCTCAATCAGACTACAATCAAGCAACGCGTGGCGGTGGCAACGGCGATTATAAGTTGCTCGTGTATGCACCTGCGAACCTTCAAGAGATGGTGGATTTAGTTCAAATCTCCTTCGACAAAGCTGAAATCTACAGAAATCCAATTATGGTTGTAGGCGATGGCATGATCGGTCAAATGATGGAGCCTATCGAATTCCGCGAAATGCCCAAAGTAGAGCTTCCCGCACAACCTTGGATTACAGATGGCACAAAAGGCGTGAGAAAACCGAATATTATCAACTCGTTATTCTTGAAGCCAGAAGAACTAGAAGATCACAACATTCGCTTAACTGCAAAGTACCAGGCCATGAAAGATAACGAACAACAGTGGGAATCTTACAACCTCGAAAATGCAAAAATCGTTTGTGTGGCTTACGGCACCACATCGCGTATCGTAAAAAATGCGATTACAGCACTTAAAGAAGAAGGTATCGAAATAGGCCTGATTCGCCCGATTACTTTGTGGCCTTTCCCAGAAAAGGCTTTTGCAGAAATTTCGCAAAGCACAAAGGCGATATTGACAGTAGAAATGAGCATGGGTCAAATGATCGACGATGTTAAGTTGGCCCTCAATGGCAGTCTTCCAGTAGAATTTTATGGCCGATCAGGTGGTATGATTCCGACGCCAGAGGCGATTGCTCAGAAGCTCAGAGATATGGTGGGAGGTAGCAACTAATGGCAATGGTATACGAAAGATCAGAGGGTTTAACCACGAAGCAAACCCATTACTGCCCGGGCTGTACGCACGGTGTTATTCATAAATTAGTAGCAGAAGTTTTAGTAGAGCTCGGCGTGCTAGGAGAAACTATTGGCGTAGCACCGGTGGGATGTTCTGTTTTGGCTTACGATTACTTTAACTGCGATATGTCTGAAGCGGCGCACGGTCGTGCACCTGCGGTTGCAACGGGTATTAAGCGCGTTATGCCAGAAAAAGTCGTCTTCACTTACCAGGGCGATGGCGATTTAGCTTCAATTGGTACAGCTGAAATTATTCACGTGGCACATCGCAGTGAAAATATCACGACAATCTTTGTCAATAACGCAATTTACGGCATGACAGGTGGCCAAATGGCGCCAACTACCCTGATTGGTCAAAAGGCGACAACTGCGCCTTACGGACGTACAGTAGAAGGTATGGGCTTGCCTCTTAGAATGTCAGAGATGATGGCTACAATTCCAGGTGCTACGTATATTGAGCGCGTTTCTGTTCACAATCCAGCGGGCATCAGAAAGACTAAAAAGGCCATTAAGACAGCATTCGAGTACCAGCTTGCAGGAAAAGGCTTTACAATGATCGAAGTATTGTCTACATGCCCAACGAACTGGGGTTTAACACCACTAGAGTCTTTAACTTGGTTAGAGCAAAATATGATTCCTTACTATCCGCTGGGAGTGTTTAAAAAACCTGAGGAGGCGAAATAAGATGCTTAATGAACGCGTGATTATGGCCGGTTTTGGCGGTCAGGGGATTATGTCAATGGGTCAGCTTTTGACTTATGCGGGCATGCTCGAGGGAAAAGAAGTTTCTTGGTTGCCTTCATATGGACCAGAGATGCGTGGTGGTACTGCAAACTGTAACGTAATCGTGAGCGAAACACTCATCGGTTCGCCAGTTATTACAGACAATGCTACATGTGCAATCGTCATGAACTTGCCGTCGCTTACAAAGTTCGAAGAAAATGTCGAAGCGGGTGGCGCAATTATTATCAATAGCTCATTAATCGATAACAAGGCATCGCGCGCTGATATTAAGGCGTTTTATGTCCCTGCAAACGAAATCGCACTTGAGCTTGGAAATTCTAAAGCTGCCAATATGGTTATGCTCGGTGCTTACATTCAATTGACAGGTGTCGTTAAAAAAGAGTCAGTTATGGAAGCGTTGAAAAAAGTATTTGGTTCTGGCAAAGCCCATTTGTTGCCATTGAATGAAGAGGCGCTCACAAGAGGCGCTGCGCTCATTTCTTAAACCACAATATAGAACCTGTAGGAATTGACCTACAGGTTCTTTTTTTTTGTGTCAAAGTCGTATATAATGTTAATGTTATGGGCGTTTTTAGCTCAATTTTGTGCGAGGTGAAGTATGAGTCGATTGTTTGGAACGGACGGGGTCCGCGGCGTCGCCAATGTAGAATTAACGGCTGAGCTGGCATTTCAATTAGGAAAGTACGGCGCATATGTGCTGTCAAAGGGAAAAAAAGCTGCGACTATTGTCGTAGGTAAAGATACGCGCGTTTCTGGTTACATGTTAGAGTCGGCACTAATTGCGGGGATAATGTCTGCGGGATGTACGGCGTATTGCGTAGGTGTAACGCCTACCCCTGCCATACCACACCTCATCAAACACTATCACGCCGATGCAGGGGTAATGATCAGCGCGAGCCACAATCCTGTTCAATTTAACGGCATTAAGTTTTTTAGCGGTACGGGCTTTAAACTCTCCGATGAGCTTGAAGACGAAATTGAGGGATTGATCTCGGGAAGAATTCCATATCCACAGACCATCGGTGGCACAGAGGTCGGTAGACGCGTATTTCACTTTGAGGCCAATCACATCTATGCGCAAAAGGTCAAAAGCACTGGACAATACGATTTTACGGGTATTAAAGTGGCAATGGACTGCGCAAATGGCGCGAGCTTTGAGGTGTCACCAAGTACCCTTAGAGAACTGGGCTGTGAAGTAGTTGTCATCAACAACCATCCCGATGGTCTAAATATAAACCGCGATTGTGGTTCAACCCATCTAGATAAAGTGGCGCGTTTAGTTAAAGAGGTGGGCGCCCATATTGGCATCGCCTACGATGGCGATGCAGACAGAATGCTCGCGGTCGACGAAAATGGCGATGAAGTCGACGGCGACAAAATCATGGTGATTATCGCTGCGGCAAAAAAACAGCAAAATACCCTTGTGAATAACACCGTGGTTTCTACGGTTATGAGCAATATGGGCTTCGACAAAGCGCTGAGCAGCCTAGATATTCAGTCTGTTAAAACAAAAGTAGGCGATCGCTATGTGCTCGAAGCAATGGTAGAAGGCGGTCATGTGATTGGTGGCGAGCAATCTGGTCATGTTATTCTCTTAGAGCACAATACCACCGGAGACGGACTACTCTCTTCTGTGATGCTCATTGAAGCAATGCGCATGTCGGGAAAGAAAATGTCTGAACTTGCTCAAATTATGAAAGTGTATCCCCAAGTACTTAAAAACACCCATGTGCCCAATGCAGAGAAATACCGCATTCTAGAGCACCCAGAGATCAAAGTCGCCATCGAAAAAGTCGAAACGGCACTCTCTGGTGATGGCAGGCTTCTCATACGCCCTTCGGGTACAGAACCCCTCGTGCGCGTGATGCTAGAAGGACCAGATCAGGGCACGATTACTGCGCATTGCGACTACTTAATCGACGTGATTGAACAAGTGTTTAACACATAAAAAGAAAAGAAAATGGCAGCTCAGAAGAGTTGCCATTTTCCTTTTAATAAAGTAACAAGCACTAATTTTTAACTTTTAATCTGAAGGACGTTAAAAGCCTTCAGGCAGTTCGAGGGTCATTTCTACAGGGACGACGAGCACATTGTCTTCTATGGGCATATTGACAGTGACTTTGCCGGTAAGGCCAAAGCGCGTATCTTTGTAAAAAAGTGTGACGGGTGCACCCGTATTGGCGACAGTCATTTTAAAGGTGTGTGATCGCTTGTTCCTTCCGATTACAAATTCTTGAATCAGATTTAGATCGTCGCCAGTGTCTGTGGTGTTGCTGTCGCTCGTTAGGGTCACAGCGCCCCAAATGCCTTGATCGGAGCCGTAGATTCCCTTAGGCAGTGCAATTTTACAGGCGATGGTGACAAGGTCGGACTCGCCCAGCTGATGGCTCGACAAAATGCGCTTAATGGGTGGATACTGTGCACCGCGGCCGTAGTAGCGCTGCTTTTCTTCCCGAAAGACCATGCGCGACAACACATTTTCGTGCAGATTAATGGAAAAATTAAAGAACTTTTCGAGATAAATATTGGGATCGCTCGTGCTGTTTTCGTCGATATATACGGATGCGAGCAGTGGATTGCTGTGATAATAGGCATCGTCGTATCGCGACATCACTACAACTTGAGGATACAGCGATTGATAAGGATGTATTTCAACAAGCTCGCTCTCTATTTGTAGGTTGGCCATAAGCCAGTGCATTAAGAAAGGTTGACCTAACCAAGTGGCTTCTTGATTTAAGAGTGCCGAGGTTAGGGGGTTGTCGTAGTCGTTGATTTCACTTTTAAAGTAGCTAGAGATCTTTGAAATGGTATTTGGAATCTCGTTTACGCAGTACTCGTATATTGCCCATTGCTTTTGGTAATTGTCCATGCTAGGCTTTGTCAATTTGTTTAGCAGGTTTTCTGTTGCCTCAAATACGCCGGGTTCTTCGATGCATGTGAGCGTGAGCTGCTGGGTGCTTAATTGATTTCCGGTGAGTTCAATGCGCTGGTTTTCCTTTGGTGTCATGGCATCTGCTGAATCTAGCGCCATTAAAAACCCCTCTTTGGTGTATGCGTGATTTAAAACGCTTAACCCACCAACTGCCAAGAAGGAATACTGTACAGAGTTTCCGTAGATTCTTCCGAAGTTATCGCCTTTTCCACCTTGAGAGAGCAACCAATAGCGCAAGTAGTATTTTCTGTGGGGTTGAAGGCCGCTAATTTCGAAGGGTACGGCATTGCTGCCTTTAGGAAGGATGACGATTTGCTCTAGGGGAATATCTGTCTGTGCATCTACAGCAGATACACTTATGTGCAAGGGTTCGAAGGCAATGCGATTGTCTGGCAGGGCGATAGTGCCTGCTGCTTTTAATGTGGACTGACAGCCTATGCCGGTGGCCATTAACAGCATACAGATAGCTAGCATAAAGGTGCGACTTAGGGCAAATTTCATAATGATCTCCTTAAAAACCAAGCGATATCCATTGAAATGCATCTGCAGCGATTAAGATAATGGCAATATTGAGCATGATATGTGCAATCCAACTATTTAAAATATGGCCGGAGGGCGAGTTGATTCGCGTGAAGATTAATCCCCCTAAATAAAGACCGAAAACGGACAACACAATAATCGGCCACTCAAACCACCTCAAGAATATGCCAACGTGATATATGGCGAATAATATCGCGCTGAGGTGAATGCCAAATGTGGCATAACCTAGGTCTTTAAAACTGGCTAGTAGAAAGCCTCTAAAAAAATACTCTTCTAGGAAGCTGTTAAACAGTGCTATGTAACACGCGATAAAGATAAAGTTGACTAAGTCGATTTTTGATTCTGTTTGCAGCTCTTGAAGGATCACAGAGAAATCGATGTATTGACCAATTGACGAATAGAAGAAAATGAGCAAACCGCTACCGAGTGCGCCAAATGCCATACCTCTAAGGGGTATTTCGAAAGATTTCGACATTAGGGGTCGTGGACGACGTCTCCCACTGAGATTGACCCACCTTCTATAGCTGAGAATTAGAAGCAGAAGTAAAGACACCTTAAGGGGCGTTGTGATAAAATAAGACCATCCCCAGAATTGCTCTGAGAGAAAGTGAAGAGAGAGTGAAAGCGTCGACAAGAAGCTAAGCACTATACACGGGATGAGGTTCGGATGTGATGCTTTCAAAGTGCACCTCCTTACAGATTCACCTTATTATAACATATAATTGTTTTTTATAAGTTGGAGGGCTTTAAAATTTGAAAATCATTATTTCACCGAGCAAGCTGCAACGGCCATTGCGCCTAAACAATCGTCCATGCACGCCGCCTATAGCAACGAATGCCACGCTGCACTTATCAGATGCGCTAATGAGGTACGAAGAAGCCCATCATCAGCGTATTACAGATGTTCTGGGAAAGCCACTGGGCTACAACACTGAGATGAGTGAAGTAGGGCATGCCATAGCGACATACAATGGCATTGTGTACCATGAGATTGATTATCCCACATACGATGAATTGCAATGGGGTTACATTGAAAATCATCTGCGCATATTAAGTGCATTTTACGGTGTCTTGACGCCACTAACCCTTATTAGACCATATCGACTCGACATGAGTGCTAAAATTCCAGGGATCAATCTCTATCATTTTTGGCAAAAGACAATGGATGATGTCTTTAGCCATGAAGACTTAATTGTGGATCTTGCTTCAAAAGAATTTTCAAAGCTGCTAGACTTAAAAAAATTCAAAGGCAGCTATTTAAAAATTGACTTTAAAGAAGAGCAAAGCGATGGACAGTACAAAATTGTAACCGTGCATGCAAAACAAGCGCGCGGATTAATGGCCAACTATATGGTGGACAATCTCGTGGAAGATGTTTCGCAGCTCCAACATTTTTCAGAATCAGGGTATGCGTTTGACCATCATCGATGCGAGGAAGGGTATTATCTCTTTGTGAGGCCCTATGGTTGGCAAAGTAACCACCTATGATGCCATCTTCGAATTATGAAGTTTTAATGAATTTTCCCTCTGGTCTTTACAGTCAGGGGGATTGTGTTATAATGAGGTGGCAGTTCCACACTAGCCCGTTAGCGGGAGGTGATGTAAAAATACAATTAAATGTCAAGCGCCAGACCCCACGGGGGTGACGAGGACAGGGTTTATCGAAGATTTCGGCGGGTACCCTGCGGCAATTCAGTGCCGTTAAAGACAGGACAAACCCAATGCGCAAGCATTGGTCCAATGCCTAGGTCGTCTGAACATAAACTAGCGAAGATTGGGTAGCACTTTTTTTGTGTTACCATCTAAAAACAACGCATTTAGTGGTTGTTTTTTTTGTGCATTTTTTTATAGAAATCGGTTTAGGTGGAACGAATAAGCGTATGAATTACTCAACTACAATTTGGAGGTTTAATTATGTGTGGCATAGTCGGTTATATTGGTTATCAAAAGGCAGTTCCCGTTCTACTAGATGGTTTATCGCGCCTAGAATATCGCGGGTATGATTCTGCGGGCGTTGCTGTGTTTGAAGAAGGAAAAGTGCGCATTCACAAGTATAAAGGGCGCTTGCAAAATCTTGCAGACAATATCGCTTCACTAGATATTCCTAGTAATATTGGCATTGGTCATACGCGATGGGCAACTCACGGTGAACCCTCAGACCTAAATGCTCATCCGCACACAAACGTGGCAGGTTCGATTGCCGTGATTCACAACGGCATAATCGAAAACTATGCACAAATTAAAGAATGGCTCATCAGAGAAAAGGGCATTACATTTCTATCTGAAACAGATACTGAGGTCATCGCGCATTTAATAGATCATTACTACGCTGGCGACTTACTCGATGCAGTTTACCATGCCATCGACCGCATGGAGGGTGCATATGCAATCGGGGTCATCTCTCAGAATCATCCCGACACGCTTATTGCAGTGAGAAAAGACAGTCCACTGGTTGTTGGTTTGGGCGAAGGCGAGCAGTTTATAGCCTCCGATATTCCAGCGCTTTTAAAGTACACGCGTCAGGTGTATCTCATTGAGAATGACGAAGTAGTCGTGCTTAAACCTGAGGGCATTCAAATCTTTGATGCATTTAGACAACCTGTTCAAAGAGAGATTTTCCACGTCACTTGGGATGCTGAGTCTGCAGAAAAAGATGGCTACGAACACTTCACAATTAAGGAAATTCACGAACAGCCTAAAGGTCTAAGCGATACGCTAAACCGCAGATTGCTTGCGGATGGTCAATTGAATATCGAAGGTGTAGAGCTGACAGCAGAAATGATGAAAGCCTTCGACAAGGTGTATATTGTGGCTTGTGGTACAGCGTACCATGCGGGTTTAGTGGGACGTCATGCCATAGAAAAAATTGCCCGCATTCCCGTTTCGGTAGAGGTAGCATCGGAGTTTAGATACCGCGAGCCTTTTATCGACGATAAGACGCTATTTATTGCAGTATCTCAATCGGGAGAGACCCTCGATACGCTTCAGTCCTTGCGCGAAGCAAAGCGCCAGGGTGCAAGAATCTTGTCTATTGTCAATGTGGTGGGTTCTTCAGTAGCGCGCGATTCTGACGATGTATTCTATACTTGGGCGGGTCCAGAGATTGGCGTGGCCTCTACTAAGGCATTCACAACACAAATTATGGCCTTCTATATGTTAGCCCTTCGCATGGGTCAACTAAAGGGTACACTTTCAAAGGATGCCTACAGTACCTGGATTGAAAAACTCCAGAATATGTCAGCTTTAACCACAGAGGTCTTGGCAACAGAGTCTCAAATGCAAAAAATTGCCTCAGAACAGTTTAACAACGAGAAAATCTTCTTTATGGGCCGTGGTGTAGATGTAGACATCGCCTTTGAGGCGTCTTTAAAACTCAAAGAATTGAGCTATATCAACTCATTTGCCATTGCTGCAGGGGAGTTAAAGCATGGCACAATCGCATTAATGGAAAAAGACACTTTGGTCATGACTTTGGCGACGCAGTCGCATCTCTATGAGAAGACTGTATCTAACATTAAGGAAGTCAAGGCAAGAGGTGCGTACGTAGTTGCCATTGCACAAGAAGGCAATGAAAGCATAAAAGATGTGGCAGACGAAGTAATTTTTATTCCTAAGTGCGATGATCTTTTAGCGCCGCTTCTATCGGTGATTCCAATGCAGTACTTCGCTTATTATGTGGCATTAGACAAAGGCAATGATGTAGATAAACCGCGAAATCTCGCAAAATCTGTAACTGTAGAATAATCAATGTTGTCATCAAAACGTAACCGCCCTAAAGTCGAATTGACATATAGGGCGGTTTTTTTTTTGCGTGTCGAGGGTATACATATACAGAAGTAAAATTGCCGAAAGAGGGAGGTAACACATGCGTTTATTAAGAAAAAGTTTAGTGATTATGTTAATCTTGGGACTTATTTTTGGACAAATTGCCATGGCGGCACCTAAGCAAGAGGGGTCTGGCAAAGACGATAAAGGACAAGCGGTAAAAGTTTCAGATGACAGCATGAAAGGTACAGACGACAGCATGAAGGGTTATACATGGATGCAAGAAAAGAAAGTGATCCTTGGAAACCAAGTCGTGAACACAACTTTACCCCCAGTTATTAAAGATGGCAGAACGCTAATTCCAGTAAGAGCTGTCACCGAAGCGATGCAAGCCAAGGTCGAATGGAATCCAACCACTTCTGTCGTGACCATCACAAACATGGCGGGAAATATTGTCATTAAATTTTACCTAGATCCAAAAGACATGGGCAAAGTTACCGTATCTGAGAATGGCGTAACGACAATTGTTACTCCAGATTCAAAATCCGGTCGCATTAACAACAGTACTTATGTGCCTTTACGTTTTATCGCCGAGACTTTTGGTCTAAAAGTAGATGACTCAAAATCGGGTATCAGCTTAAATCCAGGACCAGTCATCGTGCCAAAGCAAGTAAAATACTTTGCACAAGCAGATATTCCAGAATGGATTACTGTGAATGTGGTGCTAAATGGCTTCACGTTTAATGGGATTAAAGACTTAGCTCCTGCGAATTACACCTACGATGGTTTAAACACCGTCAAAATTGCCAAGGCCTATGTTCTCACGCTGTCTGCTGAGGAAACCAAACTGTATTTTCAGTTCCAACGCGATGGGAAAGTGGAATTAAAGGACTTTGAAATTGAACTTGAATACAAATCCTCTACAGGTCTAGAAGATAAGCCTAAACTCAATCCGGATAAGGTTGAGAATCCAAGCGCAGACGTATCGGTGAGTATGTGGCTCAACGGCTATTCATTTAGCGGCATTCTCTATAAAGGTACACCACTAGTTGCAGGTACGGATTACATTTTGACCGATGCTGTCGTTGTGATTAAGTCGAGTTTTATTTCAAAATTAAGTGGAAAAGACAATGATTTATTTTTCTACTTCAGCAAGGGCGCAATTACTGCAAATAGAAAATTTGAAATTGAATGGAAGTCAAAATAAGCAAATAAGCTAATAATCAAATAAGCAAAGAAGCAAAGAAGCAAAGAAGCAAAGAAGCAAAGAAGCAAAGAAGCAAA
>CALFXQ010000118.1 GCA_937958285.1 uncultured Fusibacter sp.
AGGTCGTGAACCTCAGGTACAGTGTCTAAGAGTAGTTTTAGAGGAATGGTAAAGATTGAGGCGACTTCTTGGTTGTTGGGGCTTAAATCGTCGAGTTGATCGATGTGTAGTATGCCTACAAAAGGAAACAGCAAGGCGCGAAAAGGCGAGATCATATAGTCGCTACTACCGATGATTTCTATTTTACTGTGGTCTATACCAAGCTCTTCGGAGGTTTCGCGAATTGCACACTGTTCAGATGTTTCATGTGTTTCACATCTTCCACCTGGAAAGCAAATTTCGCCAGGTTGTGCGCGCAAGGTGTGGGCCCTTTCTTCAAAGAGAATATGCCAGTGGCCATCAAGGTTGATTAAAGGGATGAGAATGCCAAAGGTTTCTTGAATGCCAAGGGCTTTTGAGTCTCTTTCTTTCAAAATTTGCTCGAGTCTATACATAGGATTATTCTTCAACATAGATTATCCTTATCGGCCGTGTAATCATTGGTTATGTCTCGCAAGATGCTTTGACTCTCTAAATAATATTGTGTATACTAATAAATGTTGTACTAATGGATACCCAGTTAGTATAACATCTATCACCAATATGCGTACAAGAATTTGGAGGCCCTATGACAATGACGCAGCGATTTATCTCTTACTATAAACCCCATTGGAAACTTCTTGTTTTAGATTTAGTGGCAGCCTCGGTGGTTTCAATCGTGGATTTAGTTTTTCCAATGCTGTCGAGAGATATGATTAACAAACACATTCCAAACAAAGACCAAAATATGCTGATTCAAATTGCAATTGTAATTGCCATTTTATTTCTGGTTAGAATGGGCTGTAATTACTTTATGAACTATTGGGGCCACGTTATGGGCGCAAAGATGGAGAAGGCCATGCGTGCCGATTTATTTAGGCACTATCTTTCTCTGTCGTATAAGTTTTACGATGAAAATAAAACCGGCAAATTGATGAGTCGCCTTGTGAACGACCTTAGAGATATTTCGGAAATGGCACACCATGTGCCTGAGGATGCGTTTATCAGCGTATTTATGTTGGTAGGGAGTTTGGGTCTTTTAATGACAATTAATATTCCTCTGACGCTAATCTTGACGGCTATGGTGGCAGTGTTATTGTTGTTCTCTTTCTTGAAGCGAAATCAAATGCAAGAAGCGTTTAGAATGCAGAGAGAACGCACTGCTCAGATTAACGCTCAAATTGAAAATAGTATTTCAGGTATTAGACTTTGCCAATCTTTTGTAAATGAGTCCCATGAGTCCGCTCGTTTTGAAAAGGTTAACCACCAACACTTCGAATCTCTTAAGAGCGCGTATAAGGCGATGGGTCAATTTACTGCGGGGACACATTTTTTAGCGGATCTTATGAATCTTGCCATTATGGTCTTGGGTGGGCTATTCACCGTAAAAGGATGGATTAACATTGGAGACTTAGTGGCATACTTGCTCTTTACTTCCTTTTTTATGCGCCCAATTCGCCAAGTCATTGGCATGATTCAACAAATACAATCGGGTATGACAGGTTTTGAAAGATTTGCAGAAATTATGGCCATCGAACCCCAAATTGTGACGCCAACACACCCAGTTATACCGGACACCATCCATGGTGATATTGCCTTTAGATCTGTGAATTTTCACTATGATCCACAAAAGCCGATTCTCAGTACACTGGATTTAGACATTCCAAAGGGAAAACACATTGCCCTAGTAGGTTCATCGGGTGTAGGTAAATCCACAATCATTCAGTTAATCCCTAGATTTTACGACGTTACAAGTGGTGAAATCACTTTAGATGGTCACGATATTCGAACGCTAGACTTGCAAACACTTAGAAAGAGCATTGGCATTGTTCAGCAAGATGTCTTTATCTTTCATGGCACTATATATGAGAACATTCTCTACGGCGATACTTCTGCAAGTGAAGAAGCAATTGTATCCGCCGCAAAGAAGGCCCATATTCACGACTATGTCATGAGTCTGCCAGAGGGTTATCATACAATTGTCGGCGAGCGTGGTGTCAAGCTTTCTGGAGGTCAAAAGCAACGTCTCTCAATCGCCCGTGTATTCCTAAAAAATCCACCTATTGTGATTTTAGACGAAGCGACATCGTCCCTAGACAATGCATCTGAGCGCTTTGTTCAACAGGCCTTAGAAGCGCTATGTGCGGGAAAAACAACGATCACCGTTGCACATCGCCTATCGACGGTGATGCACGCGGATCAAATTTTAGTATTAGAAGGCAGTGAAATTGTAGAAAAGGGCAATCACGACCATCTTCTTTTAGCCAAGGGTAAGTACTACGACTTGTATCGCGCACAGTTTAAGGATTTTAACGAAGCAAGCGCATAATTAAGTACAAAGAGAATATGAGTATTTTATTGGCTAAAAAAGGGTAATGGGCTATAATAGAATCGGATGTTTAAAGCAGAGGAGGCTTGTATGGATTGTAAAGTACATATTTCTGGAAAAATTCACTGGATTGGTGTGAACGACAGAGAAACCACGTTGTTTGAGAATTTCTGGCCGCTCGAAAAGGGTGTGGCATATAACTCGTATTTAATTAACGACGAAAAAATTGCCCTTGTGGATACGGTGAAGTTTAACAAGACAGATCAATATATCGACAAGGTCAAAGAGATTATTGGCGATCGCAAGGTGGACTATCTCATTGTCAATCACATGGAACCAGACCATTCAGGCTCGATGCTTGCCGTTTTGGCCAATTTCCCAGGTATCAAAATTGTCGGCAATAAAAAGACCTTTGAGTTTATTCAAAACTTTTACAGTATAGATTGTGGTTGCTTTTACGAAGTTAAAGAGGGAGACATTCTAGATTTGGGCACACATCAAATCAAATTCTTCTTAACGCCCATGATTCATTGGCCAGAAACCATGATGTCTTACGATCTAACCACAAAGACTTTATTCTCAATGGATGCTTTTGGTGGTTTTGGAGCACTCGATGGCGGCATATTCGACGACGAGATTAATTACATTGAATTCTACGAAGACGAAATTCGCAGATATTACTCGAATATTGTCGCGAAATACTCGCCCATCGTTCAAGGTGCGTTAAAAAAACTATCGAGCTTAGAGATCAAGATGATTTGCCCAACACACGGCCCAATCTGGCGTACAAATCCCGGTGTGATTGTAAATTATTACGACAAATGGTCTCGGTATGAGGCAGAAGAAGGCGTGGTTATCGTCTATTCTACGATGTATGGCAACACCGCAAAAATGGCAGATTTTGTAGCGAGAGTGATCTCTGAGCACGGTGTAAAAAACGTACGTGTGTACGATGCCTCAAAGACGCATTTATCCTATATTATTAGCGATATTTGGCGCTTTAAGGGTGTTATTCTAGGCTCTTGCGCATACAATTCTCATATTTTCCCTGCCATGGAAGCCGTCATTAACAAGATAGAACACGTTAAGCTGAAAAATAGATTCTTGGGCATATTTGGGAATAAATCCTGGTCTGGCGGTGGTGTGAGCACCCTAGAGACTTTCGCTGAAAGTATTAAATGGGAGCGGATTGGCCCTGTTGTAGAAGCCACCTCCACACCAAAAGCGCCTGATTTTGAGGGTCTAAAAGCTCTTGGTATAGAAATGGCGGCACGCGTCATCGCAAGTCCTAAATAGTATACAAAATAAGCACATAAATAAACACATAAAAAAACACCACTTTAACGCAAAAATCGCGTTAGGTGGTGTTTTCTGTTAAGGCATTAAAGTAAATGCATCATCTGCTAACTGGAACTGGTTCTTTAGGCCAGAACTGAGATAAACCCTGTTTTCTGAGGTTACAAAAATGGCTTCAACATCTTCGAGAGACTCAATAAAGGCTAGACCACGTTCAAGTCCTTCAGCAAATATAAGCGTGGAGAGCACATCGGCATTTATAGAAGAATCCGTGATAATACTGACACTTAGTAGGCCGTTATCTACAGGATAGCCTGTCTTTGTATCGAGTATGTGATGATACCGCTTGCCATTGGCTTCGAAGTAGCGCTCGTATGTGCCAGAGGTGACTATAGTCTTGTCGTCTAAGGGGATAATGCCAAAATAAGCGCCTCTGGATTGATCAGGGTGCTGAACGCCGATTTGCCAAGGTTTGTTATTTTGCTTACTTCCAATGGTGAGTATATTGCCGCCAAAATTCACTATGGCGCGTTTTACGTGGTTTTTTTCTAATATTTCTTTAGCGCGGTCGGCAGCAAACCCCTTTGCAACGGCACCTACGTCGATGGCCATTTCCTTATCTAGCAAAAAGACACTTTTTGCCTCTTTGTCTATTTGTATTTTTTCGTAATTGACAAAGGCCATTTTGTCTGACAAAACACTGGCATCTGGTACTTTTGGATTGTCTGATCCAATTCCCCAAAGCGACACAATAGGTCCAATTGAAATATCGAATTTATCGCTGCGATCACTGTACTTGAGCGCAGTTTCAATAACATAAAACACGTCGTCGCTAACAGTTACAGGTCGAACACCTGCAGCATCGTTAATGGCTTTGATTTCAGACTTTGCAAGGGACATGCTCATGGTGTTGTCGATAGTGTCCATCGCATCCCATACTTCTTGGTAGACTTTGTCTTCTAGCTTACCAAAAGTGGTAATTTGGCAGAGGGTATGTAGTTTAAACTGTTCTTCTGTATGCAGCGCTGCAGGTTGGCAACCACCTAATGCTAAAGCGATTGTTACAAGCAATAAAATGAGTATTTTCGTTATTATCTTTGGTTTCATGTTGTCCTCCGCGGTGTTGGTCACTATAATGATTATAAGGCAGTTGAAATAAAAAAGTACACAAATTTTTGCCACCTAAGGGGATATCCATGAAAAAAGGCGACATCATCATAATCATTGCCATAGCCGTACTGGCAATCGGTGGCTGGGCAATGACGCATTTGGTCTCAAACAGTACCCAAGCGCTAAGTGTTGTTGTGAAGTCAGAGGGCAAGGTGCTCAACCAACTGCAAATTGATGCCACGACATCTGCAAGTTATACTGTTGAGAATAAGTACGGTTCAAATGTAATTTGGATTAGAGAAGGCAGCGTAGAGATGCACGAGGCGAGTTGTAAGAACCAATTGTGTGTCAATGTGGGCCACATCTCTTTGCCTGGTCAATCTATTGTCTGCTTGCCGAATCGCGTCGTCATCGAAATTAAGGGAGAAAACACAGATGGCGTAGATGCAATAAGCCAATAAAGGCCCTTCAGTTTTGTTGGGCGATAAAGTTAAGGGTCTGATCAATAGCCTCTAAGTATGATATGCGCATCGATTCACACCCGCGCTCTAAAATCTCTAGGCAAACACAAAGATTTTGCTTAGTAGTAGCTCGAAACCATGCACTAAGCTCATCTGGCAAATCCACAACAGGGCCGTGGGCACTCACCACATTGTGAAGGTGAATGACCTGGGCATAAGATAAGAGTCTATAATCGCCAGTAGTTGAAATTAAATTAAGTTTGTTCAGATAGTGAATGTCTAAGCAAAAAAGCTTTTGATTTGTCTCGCGCATCCATTGGTGTGCCATCGAATACAACTCATCATAACAAATATGCACTGAATCTGTAGGCTCTAAGATAGGCATTAACCCAAGCTGACGATAATCAAATTGCATTTTTTTGAGCAGTGTCATCGTTTGCGCATAGCCCAAATCTAGAGGATGGTGAATAACCTCTATGTTTTTTTCACTAGCTTGAGTGATTGCCGCAACAATGGCATCATAATAAAGTGAATAAGTATGCATACTTAGAGCGTTTAGGTCGGAAATTTGCGTGCTGAGAGATTCAGTTTCAATGTGATGCGGCAAATGAAAGCGCAGTGTCTTTCCTCGCGATAGTATTTCGATGAATCGGTCTGTATAAAACTTTTCAGAAAGAGCATGCCTAGGTAGGCAAAATTCAACACCATCAAATTTATCTAAATAGTTGTGCCATGTTTCGAGGTGTTTATTCCAAAACCGTTCTTCGTAGGTAATATGCAAAATTGGCATTCTAAAAACTCCTAATAAAAGTGGGTGAGCTATGATCATCATAATCGACAATTACGATTCTTTTACATATAACTTGGTGCACTACTTCGAAATGTTAAATGCCAGTATTCAGGTCATTAGAAACGATAAGATAGATGTAGATGGCCTAAGGCACTTAAATCCAGATGGTATTGTGATCTCTCCAGGTCCTTGTACGCCAAGAGAAGCGGGAATATCGCTAGAGGTAATAGAGGCTTTTAAAGGCCAAGTCCCCATTTTAGGGATATGCCTGGGCCATCAAGCCATAGGTATGCACTTCGGTGCGCAAATTGTGCGAGGCAAGGAACCTGTTCACGGCAAGGTCTTTGCTATTATTCACGGGCAATTGGGACTCTTCGAAGGTCTTCCTAGTCCGTTTAACGTCACGCGGTATCACTCATTGCAGATTCAAAGTGAGGGACTGCCCGAGTGTCTAGAGATTACAGCCCTTACAGAAGACGGCATCATTATGGGGATTCGCCACAAACACTTCGATATAGAGGGTGTGCAGTTTCATCCAGAGGCTATTTTAACACAATTTGGCCATGAGCTGTTGAAAAACTTTCTCAATAGAGTGGAGAGATCATGCAAATTATCCTACTAAAGACCACACCAGAAGAGGCATTCTGGCACATAAAAGACCATAGGCAGGCCTTTTGGCTCGATAGCGGACGAGGCGATACAGAGCGCTCCCGCTATAGTATTTTGGGCGCAGAACCTGTTTGCACCTTTATCATTGATGCTAAGGGAAAGTCTAGTTTTATCGCGCACAAAGTGAAGTGCAATTCCGATAAAGGCCTCGACAATCCAACCATAGATAGCCAAGTGGGCGCCCAACTGTTAAATGGGGATTATCCACTTGAGGCATTAAGTGCGCTATTAAAGTATAGAAGCGCACAGTTTGATGCAGCCCTCAAAAGATGGGACCACAAGTGTGAAGCAGCGCCATCCCTACCTTTTATCAGTGGTGGTGTGGGCTATTTAAGCTATGAAGCCAGGCATCTTGTAGAAAAGCTACCTTCAAAGGCCATCAATGATGCCGAAATTCCATGGGGGCGTTTCGATTTTTACAATTGGTGCTATGTCTATGATCATGTATGTGCACAAGGCTACCTAGTAAGCCCCTTCGAAGAAGAAGACTTAAGTGAATGGCGAGAAATTCTCAGTGGCATCGCAGAAATAGAGGTGAGCTCAGGCCCATTTATAGCCTCAGAACCTGTCAGCAATATGAATCAGGCCACTTATACACAGGCCATCGACGCCATCAAAGGCTATATCGCATCGGGCGATATTTACCAGATCAACATGACTCAGCGCTTTAGCGCAGATGCAATCGGCGATCCGCTTTCTCTGTACTACCAATTGCGAGCAATCAATCCTGCACCTTTTGGTGCATATTTACGCTATCCCGACTTCCAAGTGCTATGTAGTTCTCCAGAGCGTTTTATAAAAGTGGATTCTGGCATCATAGAAACACGACCAATTAAGGGCACCGTCCCAAGAGATGCAAATCCAGCAAAAGATCTTGAGAATATAAATTGGCTTCAATCGAGCGCAAAAGACAGAAGCGAATTGTTGATGATTGTTGACCTTGAACGCAACGATTTGTCGAAAGTAGCTGCTAAGGGTACCGTCCAAGTACCGGAGTTGTTTGTCATTGAATCATATCCGACAGTTCATCACTTAGTCAGTACGGTCACAGCTAAGTTAGCCCATCACACAGACCTAGTAGATGTTATTCGCGCGACTTTTCCAGGCGGCTCCATTACTGGTACTCCCAAAATTCGGGCAATGGAAATTATCGATTGCTTAGAACCCACTGCGCGCAATCTCTATACGGGGGCAATTGGATATCTATCAGATTCGGGCAACTTAGATTTGAATATCGTGATTCGCACAATTGTCTATCAAAATGACAAGTACTATTACCAAGTGGGTGGCGGGATCGTTTGGGATTCACAAACGCAGTCAGAGTATGAAGAGTGCTTTCACAAGGCCAAAGCCCTGGTGAACGCTCTAAAGGGACAAGGTGTGCAGTGGGAGCAAAGCCCATGAAGCTGCTGAATCCAGATAACGCCTATCAACTGTTAACAGAAGGCACTTCCATGCAAATGGGAAAAGGTCTCTTTGAGACGCTTTTAGTGGTAAATGGAAGGCCCATTTTCTTAAGAGCCCATCTAGAACGTCTCAACAGAGCCCTCAGTGCCTTCTCAATAAGACAGACTGCGAGTGAAGAAATTGCACGCGCTCATATATACAAAATGGCAATAGATGCTCCGAGCACATGTGTACTGAAGCTCTCAGTTTATTTGGGTAGCGATAGTGTGTATTGGCATATGGCATTGTCTGCCGATCGGTACGAAAAGGGTGTTCAGTGGCCCATGCGTCTGTGCTTAAGCCCTTATCCTCAACCAAAAGACCATCCCTTAAGTGGATTCAAAACCATGAACTATTGGTCCAGAGCTAAAGACCAAGCTCAAGCAACCCATCGCGGCTGCCATGAGGTATTGTACTGTGATGAGTCGGGCAATATACTTGAAGGCTCTAAGACGAATATCTTTCTTCATATAGACAACGTATGGTTTACCCCAAAAGCACACAGTGGTATACTTGAGGGTATAGCAAGGTCATGGTTTATGGACTGCCTAAAGCTAAAGGGTGAAGCGCTT
>CALFXQ010000119.1 GCA_937958285.1 uncultured Fusibacter sp.
CATTTCACATTTAACTTTTACAACCGGCACATAGTTTCTCGGTGCAGGCGTGACAACTTCAAAATCCAATTTATTGTCGTTTGTGTCTACTATTTCATTGATGCGCTTTGCAGCAGTTGCATTGCTGAGTACAGCTGTTGCCCCTGTGCCTTCAAAAGTAGTCGCTGTGCCATAGGCCACAAAATCCACCACTTGGCTATCTGTAGGTGTTAGAACGTTGACGTTATTATTCGCAAGTGCAACTTTGCCAGATGTGCCACCTAAAGAGAGGTTCGCAGTGAGGTTTTCTTTTGGTAGGTCTGCGCCAGTGGCACCTCCATTGCACTTTACTAGAAAGAAAGTCCCCGCCGCAACAGTGCCCGACAGTGGTGCTTTATTGGTAAATGCCCCTGTTGCGCTGGCATATTGCAAGGACCAACCCGTTAAATCTATTGGTGCTGATGTGGGATTATAGAGCTCGATAAAATCGCTCTTAAATGGTGCTCCTGAATTGCCGCCGCCACCATACACTTGGCTAATTACTAAGTGATCTGCCGCAATGGGTTCTGCCATTACAGGATACTGTATTGACCCTAAAATAAGTAGCAAAGACAGTATAAAACTCATGGTTTTCTTAAATGCCAATTTCGTCATATTCCCTCCAATTTTCATCAAAAAGTGCAAAAGTTGTCATTGAAGAGGCTCACGAAGAGTCCCACCATCGGTTTAGCTGCATACCCATTCCCCCTTAAGCCATTCTTTTTTTATCTGACACTTATTAAAGCCGCTAACCTCTAGCCTGCTTATGTCCATAGAGCATTGATGCTATTGCCGCAACCACCGGTACTGTCATAATAATGCCGATAGAGCCCGCAAGACCTTGAACGATTTCAATGACCATTAAATCGCTATTAAAGATCTGCAAATAAGGATAATCGAAGATTCTAAAGAGCACCAGGGTATTGAGTGCGGCGCCTGCAAAGGCCAAGATTAAAGTGTTGGCCATTGTGCCCATGGCATCGCGCCCAATGTTAATGCCCGACTGGAATAGCGAAGTCGCCTTGAGCTTTGGGTTGTGCTGACTGAGTTCGTGAATGGCTGAGGAAATAGACATAGCCACATCCATTACAGCGCCCAGTGCTGCAATCAAAATGCCACTTACCAGTAAGCCGCGAATCTTTAACGAGCTATCGTAGGCTCTTAAAACGAGTTCTTCTGCCTCGGGCATATTAAAGCCATCAAGGGGTGTTAACATACCCGCGATCATTGCAACGACCCCTGCCAAAGTGACGCCGATAATACACCCTGCAATGGCGCTAAATGTCTTCTTACTCAAGCCCCCAAGTGCCACCAGAGAAATCACAGTGGTGATCACCACAAGTACAATAGTCGCAGGGATAGCCGCTACACCGCGCTGAATCATTGGAATTAAGAAATACCAAATAGAAAGCACTGTAAAAACAAGACCTGCTAGCGCTGCAACCCCTTTTTTTCCACCTAAAAAAACAAGCGAAAGAGAAAACAGCACAAGAAGTCCCACAATCACCAATGTGCGATCGTAGTTTACGATAGAGGCGATAAAAGGTTGTCCCTGATCATTTTGATCCATGCGCACGATAATTTTTGTGCCTTGCTTCACATCTACATTGCCATAGGCACCCATGTAATTCACAACTTGAAACTTCTGGTTTTTATATGTACCACTGGCCACAGTCACTTCAATCGCCTGCTGGCCAAGCCTAAGTCCTTCTGTCCAAGTATCTGGGGCTGCCGCTTCATCAAACAGGGTACTCACGGTAGCTCTTTCAAACTGCACTTGACTTGCCGCGGTGGGCACCTGCCCAGGAATCGGAAGATTTATGTAATAAACCACTGCAAAAAATCCAATAAGAACTAAAGCAATCAATAAATATGTAAAAAAGGGCATACGCGTCTTTTTTGTCGCTACAGATATGGAAAATTTGCCTTTTGCCTGCTTCATCATTCAACCTATCCTCTCCAGAATTGCACGATACGCTATAGTAAACGTTTTCTTAACATCTACTTAACTTCTAAACATGTGATTACACATCTGCTCTAATACCATACTAAAAAAGCTTTTCTCGCGTCAATCGCTAACAAGTAAATTTGTCTTGTTTCTACAAAAATTTTTTTTTACAGTCCTAAATCAAGCAGAATTTTCTGTCTTTTTGCCATTAAATCGCACGCTCTTTGTGGTTTTTATAATGGAACATTGGGGGCGTGTTCCGCTGGTTCGGGGAACACGCCATGTTGGCCTTGAAAAAGCTCATTTGTTCTTAAAAAAATACGTAAGGCTGTCCCCGGTGGTCCGTTTAAAGAGTGTCGGGTTTATTAATATATCACAGCCACATCACAGAGTACACCGAGAAAGAGACTTTCTAATCTTCACAATTAAAATTTTAGGTTTAATTTATGTTGACTTAATGTTGGTCTTGATTATGTTCATTTGATTCGGGGCTGGAGATACTTATTCTACACAATGCATCAGGATACGGGTATTATGTAGAAGTAAATAAAAATACTTACTATCCAAAATCCGAAAAGTAAGCTGGTGGAGAATCTATGAACCTTTCAAATCTTCTTCAAGCGATGATCGATCAAGCATGCTGCACACAATCGCAGCATCAATTGATGGACATTCAAGGGCATCTTGAGCATGCCAAACCACTAGATGGAGGCAAGAACAATACCCTTTATCTTTTAACCACCAGTACAACCCCCCTTATATTAAAACAATTTGGCGCACATCAAACCGAGAGCTCTATTCAAAATACCCATCGCCTGCTTATACACTTCGCCAAGTTAAAGCCAGCCTTTTATATACCACACCCAATAGCCTTATGTGCCCAAGAACCATTTACCTTTGAAGGGAAGTTTTTTTCCTTTTATACGTATCGAGAAGGCACTCACCCCACCTTCTCATCCCTATCGGATTTTTTTAACTACGGCGCTTTTCTCGGACGACTTGCTATGGCACTCTCACAAATTCAAATGCCTGCACTCGACAATCTGGATAATCGCTATGGTGCTTTAAATTACCTACATTTAGAACATGTGAATGGGGCCTTCGCAGATATTGTCGAATATCTACAAAGAAAAATGCCACTTCTATATGAGTTGCCCATTCAGCTTATTCACGGCGATGTGAATGCGTCCAATTTGCTGGCGGCTCAAAATGGCGAGATTACAGGCATTTTGGATTTTGAGTTTGCGGCTTACGATATTGGCGCCCTCGAACTGGCCATAGCGCTGTCGCCACTTGAGTCCAGTGCCCAGCGCTTGGCTGTAATCCAGGGGTTTTCGAGCATTCGCCCGCTTTCTCAGAGGGAACGCGCTGCGCTACCTGATTTGATACTCCTTCGAAAACTCGACGTCGCGCTGCATTTTTTGGTCAAGGAGGGCGCCTCACCCCTAGCCAAGCGCTGCGGGGAGGCGCTGGAGCGCTACTGGCGCGCAACCTTTCCACAGCAAAACCGCGCCAGCAGCTCGAGCTGGTGACGTGTTCCGCGGCGCTTCGAGGCGCCTCGAAGCGCCGCACCTTGAACGCGCCGAAAAAGGGTGCCCCCTTGTGCGTGTGTCCATAATGGACCACAGGGGACACCCTCTTGTATTTCCCTTCCAAATTTCCGCAACATTCCCACACACTTTTCGGCGTTTTCAAGGTCTGGCACGTTTGATGCGGTTGTGTTAAAACGTGCCAGGGAACACGTCCCCAGTGGGTCGTTTTACCAGGGCGCCTATGCACTGAATACGACCCGCTAAGGGACCTGCTAGGTCTTGGTAAAAGTCCTCGCGCATAAGGCTTATGGGCACGTGGGGGAAAATCTGCCACGGCGCTGCTGCCACCATGTACTTGACCTTAATGCCGCAGCGCCTTAAATCTTCGGTGACGTTATCGATTAATTTTTTTGTCAGAGCGCCATAGGCATAGGCCACTAGAACCGTCTTCTGCTTTTGTCTAAAGGTATGATAGAACTGCAGGCGCCCTGGTTCTCCGTAATGCCCCAAAAGGTAAGTTGTGCCGCTGTTTTGAGGCTCCACCTTATAGGCGATGCTCACATAGGCATTTGTTTTAAAAGCCCGCATCTTCTCTGCCAAAGGCCCATCGCACAGCACACCCTCATCGAGCACAGTAGAGACCAAGACCCGATCGAAAGTATCTTGCCCATAACAGGTTTGAACCACTACGCCGTCTGCTACATCGCAAAGGTCCGTCACCGCTTGGCCATAGCGAATATCCGAAATCTCCCGCGCCAACCGTCTAATGACCTCCGAAAAACCGCCCTCGACGTAAAGCAGCTTTTCGCCCTCTACAAAAGTGCGAATGGTGGCCAGATTGAATACAGAAAAGGCATAGAAAGCGGTAAGCTCTGAAAGCGCCCCAAAACCAAAGGCCGCCAAATGAGGCTTAATGGCCTTGCCAATAAGCTCTAACCCATAAAGGGCCAAAAATGCATCTAAGGGTATACAAAGATCGGCATAAGCCCTGCCG
>CALFXQ010000120.1 GCA_937958285.1 uncultured Fusibacter sp.
GTAAGTGGTGTTGGTTCATCCTCTTGTGCATCTTTTATAGGAAAGCTGAAGTCACGCCCCCTCGATAGGAAATACATTCCCCCTATAAGTAGCAGTTGCAATAATCCCCACTGCAACCACTGAGGAAGCACTTGGATCCAATGGGTTTGCTCACTAGTTACTGTAAGTACATCTTGGTGATAGACAAATCGCGGGTTGATCAAGGCATGATCTGCACCACCAGAAACATTGCGAATGTCTAGCTCCATCTGTTTTACAAAGGCCTCAACCAAGTCTCTTTCGAAGGGCAACACCTTATTTTGAAGCACATAGCCATTCATTTCTTTGAATGACTCCGACTCGCTATACACCACCTCTTTGTAAATGGATTGCGGTTTCAGCGCAGTAAAGTCAATGAGATACAAGAGCATTTGACTCTTGCCATCTTGCAGTTCTTGAAGTGCTTGGAGTCTTTCACGAATTGCCTCATTTTGAGAAAGGCTATAACGACTGCTTTTATATGGCAGTAGATGCACAATCACATCAAGTGCCATAACTTTTTCTGAGGGACTATAAGGTTCGATTCGATAATTCTTTTCTGCCAGGTATCTCTTAAACAAGTACAAGCCATGTTTTCCCGAGTCGTCTAATCCTCCGGGTACCGAGTTCTTAAAGAGCAATGTGCCAGCGAGACTCAACAAGAGAATCAATGCAATCACACTTAAACCTTGCCAATCGCCGTTTTTATTTGCAGGCTTACCCATGCTATGTAACCTCCTGCCATAATTTCATCAGCAATGCATGCCAACTCTCATAATCTGACACATCCGGCTTAGGTCCATACCAACCTCGATTAAAAGCGTTGGCAATCCGCGTATAGTCATGCATGCGCTCGAACTCGAGGTTATGCAGGCCTTCGCCTATTTCAGTAGTGGTCCAGTACTCGTGAATGTGAAGACCGGTTTTGTCTTCTAAAGCAAGCAGCAGACCTACAAATTCAGCACGTATTGCCTCAGCATATTCGCCTGCCTGTGCATAGGCTTCGCCCTTTTGTAAAAAGCGACTAAAATTAGCATCTTCACTGATCTCATGACCGAGAATTTGACGCGACAGGCTTACATTTCGCTTGCGATTTAGCCAAAGCACAAAAACCCATACAAGAAATATCGCCGCAGCAATTAAGAGGGCAATCAATATTCCCGTAGCGATATATTCTATTGTTTGTGCATCTATTGCACTTGCTATATTTAAAGCGTCTAATAGCCTTTCTAGTCCCAATGCTATCATTTTCTTAGTACCGTACCACAGGGCGCTAAGAGGGTTCCCATAAAGCCAATACACAGGATTTAACTGATATCTATTGAGCATCAGCCACCTCATTGGCCTTAACTTGGGCACCTCTGTAAAATAAATCAGCAAAACATACAAAGGTGCAACCCGTGCAAAACAGCATGGTGACTAAGCTTACCACCGTATTAAAAAGACTCAAGGGCTGACTAATTGCTACAGATAATATGGGCCACAGTCCCGCTGTAAACATATTGAGTGCAATGGCAATACCAGAAATTAACCATGTCATAAGCAAAGATAACATGCCCATAGACAATGATATGCCCACTCTCGCTACAAAATACAGGTGAAACTCCCGCTTAACCAATTGGATGCTATGCTTGATAGCCTCTATGCCCTTCAAATGCTCGTGGGTGTAGTAGTAGAGCGCATATCCCACCCAGGTGCGATAAACCTCGTGAAGTAAGAAAATGCCAATAAAGAGCACCACGATAAACAGTAGTGCAAGTGCTAAATAAATGGGTGTATCTGACAATTGACTAAAATAATCTCCGAGGGCAGAAAAAAAGCTGTCACTGCTCATAGCTGCGAATAGCAAAATAGTCAACCCACTTAAAATCACAAGTGGCAAATCCACTAGAAAAGTGATGCCAAAAATGCCGAACATTTTTTTAAGGGTGGCACTGATTGCCGTCGCAGCTTTAACTTTATTACCTTGTTGATTTCCGATGTAGATATAACTGATGCCATATCTTGCGCCTTCTACAAAGCTATGTAAGATCACAAATAGCATGCTCACCCAAAGAAATGTAAAGATTAGGCCCACCACACCGAGGTCGTTACTAAACAACCCAGTGATAGAAATGCCGAGTCCTAGAATCACCACGAGAATAAGAAGGAAGGCTGCAATAGATGAGAAAAAATAATAGCCAATAAAGTAAAAAAAGTATGATTTCCACAGTGCTTTAATTTGAAAGAGGCTCTCATCCATAAGCATCCCCACCATTTGCCACACGTTTTTTTTCGTTGGCAATTGATTAAAGAAATCCTCTGGTGCTAAGCGATTATCTAAATGATCTGAATTGTTCACGTTGACTATTCCTCCTTTTGTACCCTTATATTGTAACTCATTTTCCATGAGTTAGCGACCTTCTCTCCAATATTTCTAAAAAATTACATGTATAAAAATGGACGCGTTAAAAAAACTACTCGGTCATTTGCTAGACGAGTAGTTTTTTGGGGTTGAGCATTATTCTCTTAAAGAATTTATAAGGCGCGTTTAAACTTTGAGGTCTACAGTCGCTTTTAGATTATCGCCGTGATGTGCTAGGATTGGCTGAATCACCTGTTTGACAAACCAATCCACTTGTTCTGGGGACCGACCAACATATTGGGAAGGCTCCATTAGCGCATCTATAGCACTTCGATCTAGGTTGAAAATTGGGTCCCCTACAATGCGCTCTAATAGATCGTTATCTCCGCCTTCTTCTTTGACCACTTTACCAGCAGCCATTGAGTGTACGCGAATCGCTTCATGGAGTTCCTGACGATCGCCACCTGCCTTTACACAAGCCATGATAATGTTCTCGGTAGCCATAAATGGCAGTTCGCGCATTAAATTTCTGTGAATGACCTTTGGATAAACCACCATGCCACTTGTCACATTGATGGCGATATCAATAATGGCATCTACTGCTAAAAAGGACTCTGGCAAGCTGATTCGACGATTTGCAGAATCGTCTAAGGTGCGTTCGAACCATTGGGTACTGGCCGTCATAGGACCATTTAGTGCACTGGCCATAACAAACCTAGCTAGAGATGCGATGCGCTCTGAGCGCATTGGATTTCGCTTATAGGCCATGGCCGAGGATCCGATTTGATTTTTCTCGAAGGGCTCCTCTACTTCTTTCATATTTTGAAGAAGTCTTAAATCATTGGTCATCTTATGCATAGACTGGGCAATGCCACTTAAAACATTCAAGATTCGCGTATCAATTTTTCTTGTATAGGTCTGACCACAAGCAGGTAATGGATTTTTTAGTCCTAATTTCTCGCAAACGAGCTCATCTAAAGCTTGAACTTTATCGTGATCGCCTTCGAACAAACTCAAAAAGCTCGCTTGTGTTCCTGTTGTACCTTTTACGCCGCGCAGGTAGTGGTTATCGATTAAATAGGTTAAATCGTTGTAATCTAAGACCAGTTCTTGCATCCACAATACTGCGCGCTTTCCAACTGTAGTGGGTTGTGCAGCCTGGAAATGGGTAAACCCTAGACATGGAAGCCCCTTGTATGAGATGGCAAAATCCGAAAGATTGGCAAGTAAAACAGCCAATTTTCTCTGTAAAATTTTCATACCCCTGTGCATCACCAGTAAATCTGTGTTATCCCCTACAAATGCAGAAGTTGCTCCTAAATGAATAATAGGCTTGGCATCTGGTACTTGCTCGCCATAGGCATGAACATGACTCATTACATCGTGTCTTGTTTCCTTTTCGAAATAGCGAGCACGATCATAGTTAATGTCTGTTTCGAATGCTTTCATGCTGGCAATTTGCTGATCAGAAATTGGGAGTCCCAAGGCTTGTTCCGCTTCTGCTAGGGCAATCCAACATGTGCGCCATGTAGAAAACTTAACATCGTCGGAGAAAAGCTTTTGCATCTCTTCACTTGCATATCTTGTATTCAAAGGATTTTGATATCTATCGGTCATGGTAATCGCTCCTTAAAACATCGTCTCTTATGCACCAATGGCGCGTTATTGCCGCTATGCAATCAATTACTTTGCTTTCATATTATATCTGAGCCCCTTGCACAATTCAAGCAACTCCATCTATTGGTTTAACATCCTTTCATAATATATTGATAAGCATTAGTTATAAATAGAATGTAACTCATTTGTTTTCTAATAGATAAAGGACGGTTTCCCGTCCTCTCTTAAAATTAGCTATTTAAAACTTATCGTGGCTGGATAATCAACTTGATTGCAGTTCTTTCTTCATCGTCGATTTTGATATCGGTAAAAGCAGGGATGCAAATTAAATCTATGCCACTCGGTGCAACAAAACCTCTAGCAATTGCAACGGCCTTTATTGCCTGATTAATCGCGCCGGCGCCAATTGCTTGCATTTCAGCGTGTCCATTTTCTCGCACAACGCCTGCTAGGGCACCTGCAACTGAGTTAGGGTTAGAACGAGCAGATACTTTTAGTACTTCCATGCGAATCCTCCTTCAATTAAATGACCATGCGCTACAACAAAGGTGCGACAATTGCTTGATGTGTTCTAGCGCATACATACCCGCATGGAATCTGCTCAAACAAAAAGAAGCTGAAATCAGCTTCTTTTTGTTGACTAAATCGTCTTGAATGCTATTTACTTGGCGTACTCTACAGAACGCGTTTCGCGTATCATGCTCACTTTAATCTGACCTGGGTAATCTAATTCTTCTTCGATGCGCTTGCGTATTGATCTGCCCAGGAGTACCATTTCGTCGTCGGTAATCTTATCTGGCATAACCATAATGCGCACTTCACGACCTGCTTGAATAGCGAAGGATCGCTCTACCCCATCGTATGAATTTGAAATAGACTCTAGTGCCTCAAGTCTCTTGATATAAGTATTGAGTGTTTCGCGTCTTGCACCAGGTCTTGCAGCTGACAATGCGTCGGCAGCAGTTACGAGTATAGCCTCGATGGTCTCTGGTTCAAAATCGCCGTGATGTGTACTCATGGCATGAATAACGGCTTTAGACTCTTTGTACTTCTTTAAAAGATTCATACCAATTTCGATATGGGTACCTTCGATTTCGTGGTCGACTGCTTTGCCAATATCGTGCAGTAAACCTGCGCGCTTAGCCACTCTAGTATCGACGCCGAGTTCAGATGCCATGACTCCAGCCAACTGAGCGACCTCGATAGAATGCTTAAGTACGTTTTGTCCATAGCTCGTGCGATAATTAAGTCGACCGAGCAATTTAATTAATTCTGGATGTAGATTGTGAATACCCACCTCGAAGGTTGCATTCTCACCTGCTTCTTTAAGCTTTTGATCGATTTCTTTCTTTGCCTTTTCAACCATCTCTTCGATGCGAGCGGGATGAATACGGCCATCTTGAATCAGTTTTTCTAGGGCAATACGTGCAGTTTCTCTGCGAATTGGATCGAATGACGATAAAATGACGGCTTCTGGAGTATCATCGATAATTAAATCGACGCCAGTTAACGTTTCGAGTGCACGTATATTTCGGCCCTCGCGACCAATAATGCGGCCTTTCATTTCGTCGTTTGGCAAATCGACTACAGAAACAGTGGACTCTGCAACATGTTCTGCTGCGCATCTCTGAATTGCCATTGAGATAATCTCTCGTGCCTTTTTATGGCCTTCTTCTTTTGCCTTTGCTTCAGATTCTTTGATAAGGACTACCATATCGTGTTGGACTTCTTTTTCGATATCGGCCAACAGCATGTTTTTAGCCTCATCAGTAGACATTCCTGAAATTCTTTCGAGTTCTTGAAGCTGTTGTGCCTCGAGTTCTTCTAAAGATTGCATTTTCTTGTCTACTTGAGATTGGCGTTTTTGCAAGGATTCTTCTCGTTTTTCTAAGTTCGCACCTTTTTTGTCGAGGGTTTCTTCCTTTTGCAAATAGCGTTTCTCTAGATTTTGAAGCTCGTTACGTCGCTCTTTTGACTCGCGTTCCACTTCCAGCTTTAGCTGGTACAATTCATCTTTTGCTTCAACTAAGCGTGCTTTTTTCTCTGCTTCAGCTACTTTTTTAGCTTCAGTGACAATTTCAGCAGCTCTGAGCTCAGCGCTCTTAAGTTTTGCTTCAGCGATATTTTTGCGAACCGTATAGCCCACAAAACCACCAATGGAAGGTAAGATAATGACGGATGCCGCGAGGAGCACTACGCTTGTAATTTCCATAGTCACCTCCGGTTAAATTTAAGTGTGCCTATATGCCACACCTAAGGGTTAGACCAGATCGGAATGTTGCCCAAGGTGGGCACAGAGGCGAACAAAACTCAGACGAAATGAGTCTAAGTGTGCATTGAGCACATATCTTACAGTTGTAAAAAAATAGCTAAATGTTACGCACACTTCATTTTATCAACTCTAAGAACCCATGTCAACCTATTGTGCATCTAGTGTGCTGGAATAACTGCATGTTGTTATAAAAAAATAACGCCTAGGGTATAGG
>CALFXQ010000121.1 GCA_937958285.1 uncultured Fusibacter sp.
TATGGAAGAAAATCGATCGTCCAAAGTTGCCTCCTTTCTAGTAGTAGGATACCCGTGTGTCAGATTTATTTCGCGTTTTGACCAAAGTGGTCAATTTAATTTTAATACAATTGACCACTTTGGTCAAAATATTTTTTGCGATAATGTGTTAAAATAGGGTAAATTAAAACTAGGAAATTTTTTAAAAAAAGCAACTTAAGGAGCGTCAATGACCAGGGTACAAGCCATAATCCAACAGCATCATGAGGCATTGTCCATTGCCACCGCCTTAGCAAATGAGTTTAAGACCATTCCAAGAAACCAGCTCGCACTTTTAATAGAAATGAACGAAGCCATAGATTATTGGTGGCTACAATTGCCCATAGAGCAGCGCTTGGGCAAAGTAAAACTGCGCGTGAAGTTTTGTCGTGTCTTGGTGCTTTATTATCAAGGCCAGTTTATTGAGATGTTTACACTGGCACACGAGTTGGTCAAAGACTCAGAGCATGTAGAAGACCAACCTTATATCGCTCATATCCACCGATTAATGGCCCATGTGTGCTATGTGCTCAGTTTGGTGGATCCCGCTATTTCTCACGGATTTAAGGCCCTTAGGCGCTTTGAAGCCCTTCATGCAGAAGATGATATTATTAAGACATTGATTGTATTGGGTATTGTGTACAGTCTTGTGGACGATTTTGAGTTACAAGAGCAGTATTTTATGGAGGCCTTAGATCGTGCTAAAAGGTCTGGCAGTACGCTACTAGTGCGCACCACACTGAGCAATATGACCTATTTATACATCCAATCCCAACGCGTAGAAAAAGCCCATCGCATCTTAGAAGAGGCCATGGCACTAGAGGCGAGTGAAGGCAGCATTACAAATGTCGGCATAGAGATTAACCGACTAAGGCTGGCCATGATCGATGGGCAATTAGATTTTGCAATGGCGCAAATCGAACTGCTAGACAAATTGGAAACACTCAAAACAGATCAGTCTCTAATTATGGATTTCTGCCTCTTAAAGAGCGATTTTTGCCATTTAAAAGGCGGTTCGACGACACAATGCGAGGGTCTTCTACTTCAGGGTCTCGAGGTTGCACTGAACATCGATTCAAAAAAGTACCAAGAAACCTTTTACAAGCAGCTCGCCAAACGCGCCTTAGAGAGACTCGACTTCGAACACGCCTACAGCTATCAAGAAAAGGCATTACATCTACGAGAAGAGATGGAGCGAGAAAAATCCCACAATCAATATGTCATTTTAAGA
>CALFXQ010000122.1 GCA_937958285.1 uncultured Fusibacter sp.
TACAAAGCTTCGTTCTAGTATTCGCATCGAGTTCGATGGCAAAGTGTTGAATATCCCGCAAATGGAGCCATATCTTCAGGCTGTAAATCGAGATGAGAGGAAGGCTGCGCACCAGGCACTAGAGTCATCATTCGAAGCGAAAGCCGACGCATTTGAATCCCTATACGATAATTTAGTCAAAGTACGCCATAGCATTGCATTGGCACTTGGATATGCATCTTTCACTCCACTCGGATATGCGAGGTTAAATCGCAGCGATTATGGCCCTGCAGAAGTGGAAGTTTTTAGAAAGGCTATTCTCAATCACCTTGTGCCGAAATTGGGACCAATATACGAGGCGCAACGTGAACGATTGGGTGTTGATTCGCTGAAATACTACGATTTGGCCCTTGAGTTTCTAGATGGGAATCCTACACCAAAAGGGGACCCCCATTGGATTTTGAGTGAAGGTGCATCCATGTATCGCGACCTTTCTGAAGAGACAGGTGCATTTTTTAATACTATGTTGCAAGGCGCTTGGATGGATCTTGAAGCTAGACCGGGTAAGTCTGGTGGCGGCTATTGTACCTACATTCCCAATTACCGTGCACCCTTTATTTTTGCGAACTTTAACGGTACGATGGGAGATATTGACGTACTGACCCATGAGGCAGGGCATGCTTATCAAGTTTATCAAAGTCGCCATCATATGATTCCAGAATACTTATGGCCAACCCTTGAGGCGTGTGAAATTCACTCTATGAGTATGGAATACTTGACGTATCCTTATATGCAGAATTTCTTTAAGGAAGATACCGCAAAGTATTACTTTGCGCATATGTCGGGTTCCATTCGCTTTATTCCCTATGGTGTTTTGGTGGATCATTTTCAGCATTGGGTATATGAGAATCCAGAAGCTACACCAAAAGAGCGAAGAAATCAGTGGAGAGCATTAGAGCGCAATTATTTACCACATAAAGATTACTCAGATAATGATTTTCTTGAATCTGGCTCTTACTGGCTAAGACAAGGTCATATTTTTATGGATCCTTTTTATTATATCGACTATACATTAGCCGCGATGTGCGCTATACAATTTTGGAAGACTGCTGAAGAAAATAGAACAATAGCGCTCCAAGCATATCATCAATTGTGTAAATTGGGTGGGAGCATGCCATTCACATCGCTTATTGATGCAGTGTCTTTGGCATCGCCTTTTGACGAAAAAGCAGTGAATCGGGCGATAGATGCAGCGCTTGCATTTATTGAGAGCCAGAAATCGAAAATTTAGTGCGTTTTATCTGGGAGAATTATCCATCGAGCCAATTTTCTCAACATTATTTTGCTCGGCAATGTCAGCCCTTAAGCCATTCTTTTAGCACGCGACCGAGAGCTGTGGCAATGATAATGGCGCTAGCGATGGATACGGCAACTAAAGCAGCTTCAAAACCAACCGATACTGCATTCGTATAATCGCGCTGAAGGATCTCGGACATTGTGTAATAAAGCCCATAACCAGGAACTAACGGGATAATACCTGGAACGACAAATAAAGTAGCGGGTTGCTTCTTTAAGCGCGCCATAAATTCACCTGTAATGCCTACGGTAATCCCGCCAATAAAGCTGGCTATAATGGCATTTTCTGTTATCGAAAAGACAAAAAGATAGGCTAGCCAACCAAACATGCCACAAAAACTAGCAAGGACAAGATAGCGCCTAGGAATGTTAAAGAGCACAGCAAACCCAAACGTGGATGCAAATGCAAAGAAAGCGTCGCTTACAAAGTTCATTTAGACCTCCAATAGTTAAGAAGCGCACTACAACGGCAGAAATTGAAGGACGCCACCTACACCAATTGCGATGGCGACGGCGATGGTTAGCGCTTCTGAGAGCTTAGAGACACCGGACAGAAAGTCTCCTGAGATTGTATCTCTGAGGGCATTTGTAAAGGCGACACCAGGTACGTGAGGCATAAGCGCGCCGATGATGATTATGTCGGTGTTTAAAGAGAACTGATAATGAGAAAACAGAGTTTGTATTAGGAGTGTCGATAAAGCAATTAATATACCTGCTAAAACATGTTTAATAAAGTAACTTCTAGATTTAAACTCGTGAAGTTCCAATAAAGTAGCCGTTACTAAGCAAACCAAGAAGGTGCCTACAAATTCAGTGCTATTGGCCTTAAATAAAAGAGCGAAGAAGCTTCCGGCAACCCCCGAGAAACCGAGTCTTACGGGAAGTGGAAATTTAGGAGAGGCCGCAATTTTTTCTAAATCGATACGTGCTTCTTGCGGTTTAATAGCACCACCGGTGAGCTTCCGAGAGAAGTCATTGACCATAGAAATGACCTCGAGGTCAATTCTAGATTTTTTAATGCGACGTACATAGGTATGATCGTGGCCTTCAAAGTTGACGCTCAAAAAAATACCCGTTGGCACACAAAAGCAGTTGACCTCTTCGAGGTTTTGCGCCTCGCAAATACGCTGTACGGTTTCTTCGACCCGGTATGTTTCTGCGCCGTTTTCCAGCATTGTCTTACCTGCAAAAAGGGCGATATCAATCATTTCTTGTGGATTCGAGGTCATAGCATTACTCCTTAAATGAAAAAATGAGATTGAATAAACCTAAAATGGGTTATCTATATGGTATTACGGGAGGCTTTTATGAAGTTAAAAAACAGTTTATTCGACGACATTGAATACGACAAAGATGATCACTATTACGCCGTCAATCTCTGGCTAAAAAGTGGGGAAAAAATTTATTTAGAAGACCTTGTAAAAGGTGAAAAAGATGCCTATTTACAATATGCTAGGACGGGAACACAATTAATGCTTATTTCGGATAATAATACCCTTTGGCGCATAAATCCGAGCGATATCGAGCGCGTTGATGTTAAAATGTATGGAGAGGCAAATCAAAAGACTGTATACCCACTTTTTAGAATTTTTCTCGCGAAAAGCAGATTGACAACTGAAACCTTTTCAAACTTTATTCGCCTCTACCTAGTAGTAATGATGGTTGTTATTCTCGCAGGGGTTGTCAAGGCATTTAAAGATGGTGACTTAGTGGGCCTGCTATTCGATACGACGACACTATCTAACTATGTTGCAACAATAATTGGATGGATGGAATCTGGATTTTTAGTGGTCTTTGGCGTAATGGTATTTGCAAATCTAGTGGACTTTGTTTTAAAACCCATAGAGTCTTATCACGTTATTGATCCCGAAAGACATATTTTATATGGCACAAAGACGGCACATTTGTTAATTACAATTGGATTTGCTTTTGGATTTATTCTTCTCAAAGCTGCAATGCTTTTTGGTCTATCTCTGATTCGTTAAGACGTCATTTTGATCAGGCTACAAGAGAATGTGACTTTGTCTTAATATTGTAATTTTATGAGATAAAATCTGTGATATAATTATCAGTGGAGTTCAAAAATACGAAAGGAGGTGGTTACTGTGGTAAGAAATAACTCAAACGGGAAACATAAATTTAAGGAGGCTTACCATGCAGTACTTGAACGGAAAAGATGTATTGCCGGACCACCTACTAGAGGCGCTTCAGCAATATGTTAATGGTTGCATCATTTATATCCCATCAGCGATAGAACGCATAGGTTGGGGAGAAAAAAGTGGCACCAAAGACAAGCTCGCAGAGCGTAATCGTCAAATTATGACAGATTATAATGCGGGTCACTCGATCAAGGAATTGTCGCGTATGCATTACTTGAGTGAATCAAGTATCCGAAAAATTGTGAAATCATGATTATAATTGTTTTTAATCATCACAATTTCAACGGAATGTGCGATAATCAAATTGATCTTAAGATCACCATTCTCACCGGGAAAGGAGATGATTAAAAATGATTAAAAAGGTGATTGCCCGTTAGGGGTTCAGTCGCACCAGAAATGGTGCGACTTTTAATTTTTTGAAGATCTTGTAATGTTAGGCATGTAATTTGAAAAAACGTTTTCCTGTATGTTTTCCTA
>CALFXQ010000123.1 GCA_937958285.1 uncultured Fusibacter sp.
GCTGCGATTTACTTGGCTAACAAGCCACCTGGGCTTTATAATATGAATCACCTCATCGAAGAGGTGAAGTAAACCACGAAAGAGGAGTCATACATGGAGAATTTTGATTTAACCGATCCCTACGAAATTGCACGCTATATTAAGCAAACTAAAAAATCCACCCCTGTAGAATGCCATATCAAGGGAAATCTAAGTGCGATTTCTAGCAGTGCGATACGCATCTTTGGCCAGGGTACTTACTGGGTATTATTTGGAGAGTACGAAGATATCAATGTGTTTATTTCCAATAACACCAGCCTTATCGACGATTTTCACATGACCTGGGACAGACGCAACAGTGCAATCCCCATGCTCGATACACGCGAGATTCAAGCGCGTATCGAACCAGGTGCAGTTATTCGCGATATGGTTAGCATTGGCAAAAATGCTGTCATTATGATGGGTGCAGTGATCAATATTGGCGCTGTAATCGGCGAAGGTACCATGATCGACATGAATGCGGTTTTAGGTGCTAGGGCTACTGTTGGCGCCTATGCCCATATTGGCGCAGGGGCTGTGCTTGCCGGTGTTCTCGAGCCGCCTAGTGCAAAAGCCGTTGTGATCGAAGACCGTGTGCTCGTTGGTGCCAATGCCGTTGTCTTAGAAGGCGTTCACATTGGCGAAGGGGCAGTTGTTGCCGCTGGCGCTGTGGTCACAGAAGACGTGCCCGCTGGTGCAGTAGTTGCTGGTTCGCCTGCGCGCATTGTAAAAATGAAAGACGAAAAGACACTTGAGAAGACTAAAATCTTAGAAGACCTGCGCTAGATGCAGCTTTCCATGCAAAGTCCCTATTGCGATATTGCCTATATCACAAGAGGGACTTTTTATTTTTGCCCCTTTTATGGTATGCTTAAATCAGTTGATAATCGTCCCTTTATGCGTAAATGGAGTGGGTTATGTCTAACAATGCACTTAAGCACATTCGGAATATTGGCATTCTCGCCCATATTGATGCAGGTAAAACCACAACGACTGAGCGTTTACTCTTTTATTCTGGACAAATTCACAAGATGGGCGAGGTGCACGATGGCGCTGCGACCATGGATTGGATGCCTCAAGAGCAAGAGAGAGGCATTACCATCACTGCGGCCGCCACAAGTCTACCATGGAAGCATGGACTTATTCATCTTATCGATACGCCTGGCCATGTAGACTTTACAGTGGAAGTTGAGCGCTCCCTTCGGGTTTTGGACGGCGCTGTGTTTGTATTAGACGCTAAAGAAGGCGTAGAGCCTCAAACAGAGGCTGTTTGGCACCTTGCAGATACCTATAGTGTACCAAGGCTCGTCTTTGTCAATAAAATGGACCGCATCGGTGCAGACTTCCAGTTATGTCTTAACAATCTGACTAAAACCTTTAAAATGCCTATCATCCCTGTGGTGTGGCCCCTAGGTCAAGAACGGGATTTTATCGGTGTGATCGATTTAATCGCTCAGTGTGCCATTTACTTCGATGGTGAACAAGGCGAAAGCATTAGAATAGATCAAATACCCGATAGTCAAATAGACTTCGCACAACAAAAACGCCAAGAGATTGTAGAGGCATTAGTCGATTTTGATGATGCTTTAATCGACGATTACTTAAGTGGTGTCTACGTCACATCTGATAGGTTGATGGCGGCACTTAGAAAAGCGACAATCGCACAGTGTGCAGTGCCTGTGTTTTGTGGAAGTGCCTACCGCAACAAAGGCATACAGACCCTAATGGATGGCATTGTCTCTTACCTACCTGCTCCTACAGACAAAGCAGAAGTGACAGGTGAATATTTAGGCATGGCACTAAGCCGCAAAGTATCCGATGATGCACCTTTTTCAGCGCTTATCTTTAAGGTCATGAGCGATCCATTTGTTGGAAAGCTCTTTTATATAAGGGTTTATTCAGGTACACTTCACCCGGGGAACGTTGTTTTAAATGCCTCAAAAGAAAAACGTGAGCGCGTGAGCAAGCTATTGTCTATGCATGCCAACAGCAGACAAGAAAAAATGGAGACTTCTGCTGGAGACATTTTGGCTATTGTCGGTCTAAAACACAGCACAACTGGCGATACGCTTTGCGATTTGGACCACCCCATTGTTTACGAGGCCATGCATTTCCCAAATCCCGTCATTGCCATGGCCATTGAACCCAAAACCCCAGCAGATATGGAGAAGCTCCATCAGGCCCTAGAAAAGCTTCTCGATGAAGACCCTACCCTTTCTGTCTCTATTCACCCTGAAACGGGTCAGACTTTAATCTCTGGCATGGGGGAATTGCATTTAGAAATCATTATAGATCGTCTAAAGACTGAATTCTCGTTGGCTATTCACTCTGGTAGTCCTCAAGTCTCCTACTGTGAAACGCTTACAGAACCCACTCAACTCGATTATCACTTGAATCAGTCCATGGGACAAAATCGACTCGAAGCCCAGCTTGCGCTGCGATTGCGTCCGCTTACAAGAGGCGATGGCAATCGCATCGCCCTCGATAAGGTGTGCGAGACCCTTTCGCCTCAACAACAGCTCTGGATACAAAGCGGCATAGAAGGTGCGCTGTTGTCTGGCCCCATCGGTGGTTATCCGGTGGTGGATGTGTGTGTTGAGGTGCTAGCGCTACAGTTCAAAAGCGACTCGTTTACAGAGGTCGCTCTTAAAACCATCTCCTCGCTGGCTACCGCAGAGGGTACAAAAAAAGGACACGTATCACTACTAGAACCCTTTTGCTCTGTAGTCATTCACGTGCCCGAATCTACGACTGGCGATGTTTTAGACGACTTAAGACAACGCTCTGGCCTTATTTTAGAGGTTTTAACCCAAAATGGGCTGTGCACAGTACGCGCCACCGCTCCCCTCTCTAAGATGTTTGGCTATGCCACTGCACTGCGCTCGAAGACGCAAGGCCGTGGCAATCACAGCATGCAGTTTAGTCACTATGATGTATGCTATTAATTAAATCTATCGTCTCGAAGAGCTCCTGAAACATGGGCTCTTCTTTTAATGTGCTAAAATTCCCGATCAATATCAATTTGTGTTTGGCACGGCTAATAGAGACATTTAACCTGCGAAAGTCCTTTAAAAAGCCCACTTGGCCACTGCGATTTGAGCGCACAAAGCTGAGGATTACCAAATCTTTTTCACGGCCCTGAAAGGCATCTACCGTATCGACTTCTAGGGTCTCGCCTACCTCTATGGCCTTGGTGATGAGCTGTGCTTGAGCTTTATATGGCGTGATCACCGCAATTTGTTGGCCGACCAAACCCAATTGAAGATACTTGTTGACCACTTGCTTGACCTTGTCGATCTCTTCTTGATTGTAGTAGGATTTGGTGTCAGCAAAGAGGCGTTCAGAACCTCTTACGTCGATACACTGAATAATCGGCGTCTTTTTAGGTTCTATTGGCCTGCCATCTAGTCCTTTTAAGCGGGCATTGGCCACCGTTTCGTCTGGCGTAAGTGTTCCACTGTAAAACATACTGCTCACCAGATCGTTGATTTCTTGGTGCATGCGATATTGGCGTTCGAGGCGCATCAGTTGATAGGGATAAGCTTCTGCCAAAAATGACATGAGGGATTGATTTAATCCCAGCGCTTTGGCCTCTTGGCTAAGAATGACCGGTGGCAACTGGTAATGGTCACCTACGAGAACAAAGCGCTCGGCCTTTAAGATGGGAATTAGCGTCGAGGGTATAGAGGCTTGAGCGGCTTCGTCCACCACTGCAAAGTCAAAGCGCTCTAGTTCTAAGAGTTCACCTCCACAGGTGGCGTTGGTAGCTGCTATTATGCGGTGGCTGTTTAGCAAATCTTGCTGGATCTCCTTGCGCAGCATTTTAAGGCGTTCATACAGCGCATCGAGCTTCATTTGCACCTTGAGCCAGGGCTTGATTTCTTTTAGCACATCTTTTGGAATGTTCTTAGTAGACCGTCCACGTTCTATCATTTCCCATAGCTCTACAAATGTATAGCCTTTAATGGCACTGCCGCTGGGCTTTTGATAAGTGCTTTGCTCCTCTTTAAGCTGTTCCATTTGCTGATTCATTGCCTTTACATCGCCAAAGAGCACATGCTTGGCGACTTGATAATCCATGGTGTAACCTTTGAGATCTCGATTGACGCGTATGGGATTTCCAATGCGCAGTGGTTCTAAATTTAGGGCTACCAGCTTTCGCACTAAATGATCTACCGCCGCATTTGAATCTGCTGTGATTAAGACGCGCCCTCCAGCTTTTACCATTGCAGCGACTAGGTGTGCCGCTGTATAAGTCTTACCCGTTCCCGGGGGTCCTTGAATACTATAATAGCCATTATTGCCTAAAGCATAGGTCACGCTTTGGTTTTGAGCCAAATTGAGGGCTTCAAAATTGACTTTTGCCGGTGAGGCATTTACGTGGTATTGACCAGAAATCAGGGTTTGAAGCCTGCTAAAGAAGGGGGCTTTTGCCAAGGTAAGCGCAGCCTCCATGCGCGAAAATGTCACGTCGTTAACAAAGAGATCTAATCTGCAATCACGGTTTTGTACCATATTCAGGGCATGGGGCACCGCAATGGTGATGGTTTTTTGCGACAGGTCGTACACAAGTCCCTTGGGGTTCATGGCATCGAGAGGATCGTATTGACTGATGATGAGCTGGTCACCCACAACAATTTGCGTCTGCCCTAAATTTCTCCCACTTGCCTTTCTAAACTGATATAAGTACTCGCCTCCAATTGTGCGTCCAGCACTTTTCTTGCGAAGACCCACGTAGGATCTGCCTTTTTCTTCGCGCTCTACGCCTGAGAGTCTGCGCATTTCGTCTTGGTGGCGCAACCGCTCTTCATCGCGTTCGCATTCCACAGCTTTAAGTAAGCGATTTAAAAGGTTCTTTACTTCAATCTGCATCTAACACCCCGCGCCTTCTCTATAGACTTTCCGAACACTTCCATTTAATTCAAGATTAAATCACATAAACTAAAGCTAAATTTTGATGCAAGCTACTTTTATTCAATCTGAGAATTTGATACACTCCTATAAAAGAGAGATAGACGAAGTATTCGTCGCTTTAGGGGAAAAGCCAATAGCGCTTCAGCTATTGGCTTTTGTATTTTTTGCCCTCATTAGCGCTTTTTATACACTAATAAATCTCTTGTCACAGCCTGCTCGACCCAGTGTTGAAAGTCGCCAAAAACCCCTTCTTTTAGCACTGAAAAGCCTGCCGACTCAAAGGCTGTATCTACAACTGCGCGATCAAAACTATGCACATTATACGCGATAACTGCAACTGCGCCTTTCATAAGCACCCTTTGCCACTCAGGCGCCGCTTCGCATAGAAGTTTCGCTAAGTCAACGCCGCGCCCGGCATCTCTCCCCTTATGCTGGATCCCGTATGGCAGATCCACTACCATGCCGTGGAAACTTGCCTTCTTGTAAAACCGATTGATCTGGCGTGTATCACCTTGTGCAAAATGAAGCACTCTGCGGTCTTTTGCCTTGTATGCTTCTGTTGTTGCAGCGGTTTCTACCGTGTACTTTGTGCCCAACACCTTGCCGTCGAAATGTACGGTTTGGTGGGAAAATTCATGCTTATACATATGATACTTCAAATAGCGCTTCACAAAATTGCCCATTTCAGATATAGCCATTTTATCCTGATCGATGCCCGACATATGATAGCCCAGCATTAATCCTTGATATAGGCTCGTGCCCCTACCGCACATAGGGTCTACCAAATTCATAGGCGTGTCGAAGTCATGGGCGTAGTCCCCCGCAAGCACAGCCACCTGCAGTAGCATCAAGGTAAAGGCTTCATTTGTCTTTCCACTGTACTTTTGAATACTGGCCATATCTTTTGGAAAATAGGTGGCACGCCCCTCATGTCTTGGCACTAGCCCAGCAGAAGACACTTCGAAAGTCACGAAGTTATCTCCTAGACGTCCAAGGACTTGTTCAAATTTCTGTTCTAAGGTCTCTACTTCAAAGGTGAGCAACTCCAAACCGCCAATGGGTTCATATTGCAAATGTAAAATGGATTGGCCCAGAGCATCTGCTGCCAAAGTCACTTGATTGACTAAAAGTTGCTTCGTGGCTTCTTCATACCGAGCGTTGGCATGCGGCGTTCTAAGTATGGCGAGTTTCATCCTTTTAGTGCCTCTTTCTTTTTAAATTCCACTTCGACAATTAAGATTGCCGCAAAGATCAATATAGATCCCATAATCATTTTAAAGGTCATCACATCTTTTAAGAGCCATACGCCGAGAACTGCAGCAAACACAGATTCTAGGCTCATAATGATCGAGGCATGAGATGAAGTGGTATACTTTTGTGCAATGGTTTGAACGGTAAAACACAAAAATGTAGAAAATACAGCAAGATAAACCACCGCAATCCACGACTGAGTTGTAAGACCAGAGGGCAAGGGCTCGGTGATTAAAGCCGTTATTACGCTAAATACAGCTGCTACGGCAATTTGAATAAAGGCGAGCTTTACAGTGTTCATCGATTTTGCAAAGAACTCAATCGACATAATGTGCGCAGCAAACAGCACTGCACACAGTAGTGTTAAGGCGTCTCCAAAATTGATCGACAAACCATCTGTTAAGCTCATGAGCCCAATCCCCGTCAAGGTGAGAATACTGCCTACAAAGGCCTTAATGGGTGGTCTTCTCTTATAGAGCATCCACGAGAGCAGTGGTACCACCACTACGTACACCGCCGTTAAAAAGCCTTGTTTACTTGCAGTGGTAAACTGCAGACCATAGGTTTGTGCAGCAAATGCCAAGAATAAGAAAGTGCCTACAACTGCACCTTGTTGCCAATCTTTTGATGTGATTTTGCCAATCCACTTTCTCAATAAAACAAAGAGAATAAATGCGGCAAGAGTAAAGCGCAGTGCCATTAAGACCATGGGTGTCATGGTGTTTAAGCCGTCTTTTACCGCAATAAAACCACCACCCCATACTAGGGCTACAAATAAAAGGCTTACATCTGAGAGTAGCGCTTTCGTTTTTGATGTCATCGTCATTGATTTAATCCTCCACCATTAGTATGCCTAACTCCCTGTGAATTGTAAACCCCAAACCGCTATTCTGGCCACTAGTGAATCTTGACAATACCGACCAAAACCGATAACATACTAAGGTACAAGTAGCACCACACAACTAGTGGCATGCTTAAAAGAGAAGAGGATCCTATGTCTTTACCATTAACCTTTACCGAAGCCGTCGGAAAAAGACGCACCTTCGCCATTATCTCGCATCCAGATGCGGGAAAAACCACCCTAACTGAAAAATTCCTCCTATACGGTGGTGCCATTAGAGAAGCGGGTTCAGTCAAGTCGAGGCGCGCACAAAAGCACGCTGTCTCCGACTGGATGGAAATCGAGAAGCAAAGAGGTATCTCCGTTACTTCTTCGGTCATGCAATTCAATTACGAGGGCTTTTGCATAAATATCTTAGATACGCCTGGTCACCAAGACTTCTCTGAAGACACCTATCGCACCCTGATGGCTGCCGATAGTGCCGTCATGGTTATCGACTGCGCCAAGGGCGTCGAGGAGCAAACAAAGAAGTTATTTCACGTCTGTAAAATGCGTGGCATTCCCATCTTCACCTTTGTTAATAAAATGGACCGCAT
>CALFXQ010000124.1 GCA_937958285.1 uncultured Fusibacter sp.
TAACTCCACAATGTTCCTCATGTAATCAATCAGTTCACTGAACGCTAAATTATTCCGATTAAAATAGTCCATGTAATCCGAGTCCTTCGAAAGAGCCTCAATAAACTTACTTTCATTTTTTAATAAAAATTTGAATAAATCTTGTTTTCTCTCTATTTGTTCTTCATCAATAAATTCTATGATTATAGGTTCAATATCACAGCCCTGCACTAACGCCTCTGCAAAATAAACGTCCTTCTCATATTTACCATTAGTAGCATATAGAGTATAAGCTGTTGGATTAATAGAATTGACAACATCGAAAGCTCCAAGATACACAAATGGAAATAAATACTTTAAAATTAAGATAATCAAAAATGCAGCAAATGACAGTTTCAGTAATTTCTTTTCAATAGACAACATCGTTGTTGACCTCCTATTTTTCAACATTTCATCTCCCGAAATGTGAATATATATTGTATTAGTTAAATGAGTGATTACTAAATACAAGAGCTATATACAAATTAACAACGTGTTTATAAACATGTTCAATATAGTTATCAAAGGTGTTTCTGCACATAATTTAGCCATTGAGTACATCACTTTTCAACTACAACTCTTTTGGTTATTCATATCCCGGTATCATCATATCAATAAAACACATTCGAATTATCAATAATTGAAAACATGAAGATTACCTCCAGTATCGAGGCCTTTAGGTATGACTAAATTTTGGATTGTGAACCCATGTTTTATGATAAGAATATTACCGCCACCAATATAATGTCTAATCTGGCAATCATCTATGAGTTATGTCGAATGGCTAGGAACATGGAATCTGTCAACTCGCAAATCTTTTGGCGTGAGGATAACACTAAGGTATCACCTGGCTTCTTAATAGAATCCCTGGTTATCAAAACCCTCTCAAATTGAAAGCCGCTATTTAAAATGCATGACTTCTGGAATCATGGGAGCCTTGATTTTTTCTATCCAGATCTAGCACTTGACGTTGCGTGACTTAGTGACGAGACTTAGGCTAGAGCCTTAGACGTGTTGAGAAAAACAGAGACGAGGCTTCTTATCAGCAAGATTGCTATTTAAATGCTTAAACTTCATGCAATCAATCTTAAAAGACTCCACCTAGATACTAACGCGAAGTCTGTTCAAGGAATCTATGAAAGTGAGGCTAACGAAGAGTTTGGCATTAACCATACCCACTCTTTGGACATGCGTTAGGATCTCAAGTAGTACACAATCGGGTGCGCTATTGAGCAGACTGGACTGCCTGTAATGGGCGATTTGCTCCCAGGAAATCATCCCGATGCACAGTGGAATCCACTGGATATCCAGACAATGAACAGTTTTTATGAAAAGAAAGATCTCCTTGAAATAACTTGAGTTAGCAACCCTTAAACAAAATGTCATTTATAACAAAAATGTGCATTTTTAAAAAGGCTTGAAATTCATATCTCGGCTACCTGAAACCAGTAGAATTGCTGCCTAGTTAAAACGTGAGTATTCCGGGCAAGATTGTACCACGGGGATACGGACGTTTTTTTGGACTTTACACGATTAATCCTAAACTTCGCCTATATTCCATAGGAATTAAACCATCAAGTAAAATCTTATTTTTTTCAGCATACCACATTATATTATCATCTAGTACTTCTATAAACTGGCCAATTGTCACTCCTACCCATGATTGACCTTAAAACATTTCGGTCTTTAGCCTACCAAAGAAGCCCTTACAGGCAGCATTGTCTGGTGAACATCCCTTTTTAGACATAGAACGGATAATTCCTGCTTTTTCAACGCGTTCTATCCAGCCTGGCCAACGATAGTGACTATCGCGATCCGAATGCAATATAGGCCTTTGAGACTCATCAAGGATAGATATTGCTTCATCTAGCATTGTATTTACTAGATTTGCATCGGGAGAAACAGCAATCGTCCAGCTGATAGGGAGTCCGACATAACAATCAATAATAGATGAAAGATAGACTTTTCCTGCTGGGACACGAAATTCTATAATGTCTGTTAACCACTACGTATTTGGAATGTCGGTGCGGAAATTCCTTTCTAGAATGTTTTCTACTGCAGGGCTAATTTCACCTTTATAAGAATTGATTTTTTTACGTTGAGTTTGTAGGGCTGCCAACTTTTCATTTTTCTTTTGCCTTCGTATTACTTTTTCAGACACTGTAATACCTGTATTTTTCATTGAAGTATAAATGCGTCTATATCCACAACGACTCTTGGCATCATTAAATGAAGTCTTAATATGCGCTCATAGATCTCAATATTTATTGTTGCTCATTGCAACGACTTGATAAGAATAGCTAATTTTGGCCATATGCAATATTTCTAATAGGGTTTTTAGCAAAAAAATTTTCTCTTAGGGCATTAATAAATATAGCATTTTCGCGATTATTAAGCGTTGTAAGATTAATCCTCAATTCCTTTTTTGCGAATTTGGTGGCCTTATGAAGGATGTCCTTTTCTAGTTTGAGGCGACGGAGTTCATCTTGAAGGTCTGAAATCTCTTTTTCTAATGTGGTTTTATCCTTATTTAAGGTATCTACATTGGCGTTACTATTATCTGTCTTAGTTCCTCGCTTTGTGAAAGATTTCTTAGTCATACTGTTCTCAGTCTCCTTACCAAGCAATTTATCCTTCTATCGATCAATTGTATAAGTATAAGGATCTACATCATAGATTTTACTAAGATCAGTTGGCGAGTACACACCTGTACAACGGTCCTTAACTGCCTGCTCCTTCTGCTCGTGGGAACATCGTACCAAAGACCTTGAGGATTTACAACTCCATTCGCGCTTTTCATCTGATACTGGCTCGTTGAGCCAATTACATAAAGTTGGTTTGCCAGAATAATCCAATGCTTTGATAGTACGTTGAATACTTTGACCATTTATTAGATAGAAATCGATTGCCTTTTGCCGTTGTTCATACGTGTGCTTAGATTTCTTATATTTATCACTATTTAGACCGCCATTTGTCAAATATTCCAGATGCCAAATCGCCAATCTACTTCTAGAAGGATAACCTATCTCACATATAATAGCTCTTGCATTATAATTATATTCGATATAAAGCTTAATTGCTTTTATTCGATCTTCATTTGTATACATTGACAACTTCAGTGAGACATATTAAGTACAGGATTTTGTCCGCATCCCCCGCGGCTCTGCCGCATAAGAATATTCATGTCATCAGTACCAAACTTCGATAACATATATACTAGTTTGCGGAAAGTAATACTATGTAGATGATTATTTCACGTCAGAGCAATATCAATAGCAGTTGAGCATCGCCAGTTCACCAAAGAGCACCTTTATCTTATCATGAGTAAATCATTTGATTTTGACTTGTTAACAGATGGCGTGCGAGAAGCCTCAATTCTGTCATTAAACAGTAGAACTGCAGTGCAGGTTGGTTCAGGTGAATTTTCACGTGTTGCTATAATAAGCCATGGTTCTATGCTGCTTCTACACTATTCGTTGATGCTGTAATGTGTACCACTGGTGCTCAAATCAGAGAGTCGGTGATGCTCTTGGCGCTACATAATAAGGTTAAAGGTAATTACAGAAAAGAAAACAGCTGATTTTGAAAGCGCTAGAGTAAACCATAATATTCACTTTTATTAAAGGCGCAGATTAACTATCCAGTTTTCTCGTAACATATAATATCGACAAATTTCAAAATTAAGATCCCCAAACACTACATAGTGTTTGAGGAATTAATCTTTACAAACAAACATCTACATCCGATTTACCCTTCATTTGAAAACCAGCGTCACTAATCTTCTCCTGATTTTTCTTCAACTGCCCCAAAACCGAAGGCCTTTCTACACTTGATTTCCCCTTAACTTTATCATCTAAATCACCACTTGTCATAACATTAGAATCTCTAAAATCACTATCAAATCGATCAATCACCCTATCAAGGTCTGTGTCCTTATCAATTGTCAGTTTCTCAATCCGTTCGATAGCTTCATCACCCACATAAACAAGTGATGTGTAATCAAGATGCTGAAGCGCATACTCATTTAATTCTTTTAAGCTGCCATAGCTGTCCGTATGAACCAAGGTATCATCCACATAAGTGTTGACTTCAAAGTTCACCAAATCAATGGCTGCTTGAATGCCATGCATTTCATCCTCGGTAGTGGTATAGGCAATTTCGATGCGTTCAAGGTTCTCAAATTCAAAGGGTTTACGGTCCTCTTCATATTCATTAGCGATGAAGTTCATAATGTAATCTTTCGCCTTGTCCAGTTCAGAGACAACTTCTAAGGGTTCATTTTCTAGCATGTTCAGTTGTCTATCTAGTTCGGAAAGTCTGGTCACTTTTTCTTTCAGCTCCTTTTCTTTATCAAATGGTTTCTTCACTTCGATTTCAGCGCTTTTTAATTGATTTTTTGTCATGTCTAATTTTTGCTTTGAGTCTTCAAGTCTCGTGGTCATATTATCCAGCACATGATCAATCCGCGCAATGTTGCCATAGACATCTGTTCCTAAAGTAACATGGTGATTCCTTGCGCCCTTTAGATTTAAATCAAATTGATTAGAGAAGCAATCGTATTTAAGTGACAATTCAAACCCACGATAAGAACCGATTAGCATACTTTCACCTGAAGTCACTTTTTCACACGTATTCAGCAAAGCTTTTCCAGCATCTTCTTTTTCAAATTGTCCAAAATCTTGATGATTGATAGACATGCCATTGAATACTTTTTCGCCATCAATCCCTTTGATAGTGTTTTTTTCAACACGTTCCATATCAATTTGGTAAGCATTGATCGCATCTTCTATTCTTTTGATTTCATTGGGATAGTGCTTCATGATTTTATCTTCAAGTGTATATTTATTGCTGAGATAATTGGATTGCATCATTTTTAACTTGCTTAACTGGACATCTAGGTTCATTTTTTCTTTAATCAGCGGATTCCCCGTTGCCAACGCTTTAATTTCTGCATAGGACAAGGCGCTTTCATCTGCATCTTCCGCACTTCTAACTGGTGATTTACTGGTCATAATCTGACTGATAAACCGCTGCTTGTTTTCAACAAGTTGCCAGAGAAATGAATCAAAGGTGTTCTCAGTGACATATCTAAAAACCTTTACTTTCTCATTTTCATTGCCCTGGCGAATCAATCTTCCTGCTCGCTGCTCTAGGTCCGATGGCTTCCATGGGCAATCTAGATCATGGGTTGCAATTAACTTGTCCTGCACATTGGTCCCTGCACCCATTTTAAGAGTAGATCCCACTAAAATTCTTACATCCCCACTTCTAACCCTTGAAAACAACTCATCCTTTTGTCTTTCATCGGTTGCATCGTGAATAAAGGCGATTTCTTTCTTGGGTATCCCTTTATCCATGAGTAGTGTTTTGAGATCATCGTATACATTAAACTCGTTATTGCCATTTGGTGTAGATAGGTCACAGAATACCAGTTGGGCCGACTTTTTATGATGGGTTTCATGCCACAGGTCAAATACATTACTTGCACAAGCTGATACTTTTCCGGTTTCATCTCTTGGCAATAAAGGATTCATCAGCCGTTGATCAAGGGCGAGTTTTCGCCCATCGTTTGTGATTTTTAGCATATTGTCTTCTGAAGGTTCAACGAGTTTGGCCCTGACCATATCAGCTCGTTCTGAAAGACATCTAACCATATCCCTCTGGTGTTCACTTGGCTTAATGACTACCGTTTCAAACTCAGCTACAGGTACAGGCAGATCCAACATATCTGCTGTTTTTATATCAGCCACTTCTTTAAACATATTCATCAGTTCAGGTAGATTGTAGAACTTTGAAAATCTTGTTTTAGGTCTGTATCCAGTGCCTTCAGGGCTTAATTCAATGGCGGTGGTGGTTTCACCAAAGGTGCTTGCCCAGGCATCGAAATGCTCCAGATTTTGCTTTTTAAGAGCACCATATTGAAGGTATCGCTGCATGGTGTAGAGTTCTGTCATGCTATTGGATATTGGGGTGCCTGTGGCAAATATAATGCCTTTTCCACGGGTGATTTCATCCATATACCGGCACTTCATAAACATATCAGAAGACTTCATGGCTTCTGTTTGACCAATGCCAGCAACATTTCTCATTTTAGTATAGAGAAAGAGGTTTTTATAGTTGTGCGCTTCGTCAACGATCAACCGATCCACACCCAGTTCTTCAAAGGTGACCACATCATCTTTACGACTTTGATCATTTAATTGTTTCAGCTTAACTGAGAATGACTTTTTCGTTTTTTCAAGCTGCTTTACTGAAAAGTTATCACCGCTGCTTACTTTTAGATCGGCAAGCCCCTTTGAAACAGCATCGATTTGCCGCTCCATTTCTGCTTGTTGCCTTTCTACACTCATGGGGATACGTTCAAATTGGGAGTGGCCTATAATCACGGCATCGTAGTCACCGGTGGCAATTCTGCCACAAAACTTCTTTCTGTTTTTCGGTTCAAAGTCTTTTTTTGTAGCTACCAGAATATTGGCCGAAGCATAAAGCCTTAAGAATTCGCCACCCATTTGCTCTGTTAGGTGATTTGGAACGACAAATAGGCTCTTTTGACATAGCCCCAGTCTTTTGCTTTCCATTGCACTGGCAATCATCTCAAAACTTTTACCAGCTCCTACTGCATGGGCCAGTAACGCATTTTCGCCATACAACGTATGGGCAATGGCATTTTTCTGATGTCCCCGTAGTGCAATACTGGGATTCATGCCTTCAAAGGAAATATGTGAACCATCAAATGTTCTCGGTCTGATTGAATTGAATTTCTCATTATAAAGTTTGGCTAAGCGATTCCTTCTACTGGGTTCTTGCCAAATCCATTTTTTGAAAGCTTCTTTGAGTGCGTCCTGCTTCTGCCCTGCCAGCATGGTTTCTCTCTTGTTTAATTCAGACTTCACGTTGCCTTCACTATCAGTCACCCGGTCATAAACCCTGGTATCTTTTAGGTTCAATGCGTCTTCAATGATTTTGTAAGCACTCACTCTTTCGGTGCCATAAGTCATATTTGCTTTTATGTTGTCGCGATCAATGGATTTGCCTTCAACATTCCAGTTGGCAGTAAAGGATGAGTAGTTAACTTTAATATTCCATTTAGCATAACCAGGTGTGTCTAATGTTGAAAAGATGAAATGCTCAATCTCTTTTTCTGGTATCCAAGTAGCACCCAACCTGACATCAATATCTGTGGCTTCTAAATCTTTTGGTAATATTTTTTCAAGGGCCTTAACATTGATGCCATATGTTTCAGGGTCCTTTTGCGCTACTAGTTGGGCTTCAGCTAGTTTCTCTCTTACATTCCCAGACAGGTACTCATCTGCATTAAGGTACTGCTCCTCATAACCCCCTTCTACATAAGCAGGATTCTTGAAGACGATACCCCTGAGATCCCTAAAAACTGCTTGTTCAGACACACCTGTTAACTTTGACATATAAGCCATATCAACCTTAGCTTTCTCTGAAATAGATATTGCTAGGGCTTCTATGGGTCTATCCACATGCTCAGGTACAGTTCGCATTTTAATAGTCCGCTTAGAGAACATATCTGCTTTGGTAACTTTGCCTGATTCATTATCAATGTTTTCAAGAGAACAGAGCAAGGCATATGACGCATCATCACTAAATAGCTTTGAATTGCGTTTATCATTAATAGAACCAAACTGCCTTGTGAAATCATCATACAGACAATTTAAATTGGCTTGTCCTTGTTTGATTTCATCATCTGAATGATTGTCTATCTGGAGTCTTACAAGTTCCCTGGTGGCGTCCCTGAGCCTTATTAAGCCCTTTAAGTGTTTAACCTCCTCGTCATTTATAACTGGTTTTACCATTGTTGAATTTTCACGGAAGTAAACATCCCCGTCTACGATTGTGTAGCTAAAATTTCTAACCGTGGGATCTGCCAGTATGCGTTCAGCAGGTTTTACCAGCTCAGTTTCAATAGCAATCTCTGATATATTGCCTTCGAGGTTTTTTATGGCTTGTGCCAGCAGTTCTGACAGATCCGCATCTTCAATAGGGACACAGGTGCTAGCCATGCCGAATCGTGTAGATTCCATTGCCATTGTGCCAAGGACCATTTCTGGATGATCGATGAAATACTGATTCATGACAATACCATTTTCGTTTATGCCCAAGTGAACCCAATCTTGATCAATATCAATGGGACTCTCTCTTTTTTTAAGGAAAACAATATCGGTGGTCACTTCTGTACCAGCATTGGCTTTAAAGGCATTGTTGGGCAATCTTATGGCGCCAATCAGCTCTGCTCTTTGGGCAATATATTTTCGTACAGTGTCACTCTTTTTGTCCAGCGTGCCTTTTGAAGTGATAAAGGCTAAAATACCACCTGGACGGACCTTATCCATTGTCTTTGCAAAGAAGTAATCATGAATGAGAAACTTCTCTTTTTCATAGCGTTTGTCGTAGACCTTGTAATCACCAAAGGGGACATTTCCTATTGCCACATCAAAAAAACTGTCTGGCAGTGAGGTGTTCTCAAACCCATCAATGGTGATGTCTGCATTTTGATACAGTTGTTTTGCGATTCTTCCCGTTAAATCATCTAGCTCGACACCATAAAATTTACTGCTGTTTAGTTCATCGGGTAGCATGCCCATAAAGTTACCTGTGCCACAACTGGGTTCTAAGATATTGCCCGTTTTAAAACCGAGCTGCTTTAAACCATCATACATAGCCCTAATAATTGGTGGCGCTGTGTAGTGGGCATTCAATGTAGATTCTCTTGCACTTCTAAATTCATAATCCGTCAGTAGCTCTTTTAAAACAGCATGGCTTGTGCTTGCCCAGGTCAATGTTGATGCGTCGTCAAAGACCTCTGACAATCCACCCCATCCAACATACTTTGACAAGATGTTTTGCTCTTCATTGTTGGCAAGTCTGCTTTCGTTTTCGATGGTTTTGAGGAGCCTTATTGCGTTAATATTATCAATGATCTTCTCGCGGTTTCCACCCACCCCAAGATCATCGTTCACGATTCTAAAATCATTTTTGACTGACAATAACTTTTGGTCAACTTGTCCAGAAGTTTCATCTACATACGAATCAGGTGACAGTGCTACAGGCTGTTCAGGTACCTGTACTACATGCTGATCAGGTGACTGTGCTTCAGGCTGTTCTGGTGTCTGTACTACTTTCTTGGTTGCAATGTTGAAGCTAAGCTCACCACTAAATACACGGGTCAGTTCTTCTGGACTTAGTTGATTTTTAAGTTCTGTATCCTTCAGTGCTTCAAATGATCTGGGCCTAAAGTGGACTAAACGCTGTGCACCAACCTCTTGAAGCTCCTTCAGATTAAAATAGCCCCATTCAGGTTCCAAGCCCGCAACTAAGCCAAAGCAATCACCTGTCCTTTGATCACATTCAACCATATACCAAGACCAGTTGCTTTTAAAGGGCACAAAATAAATGGCTTGAACAATTTTATCTTTATCATTTGTTTCTTCTGTCCCATATAAAAGTGGGGTCGTCTCTCTCATCCGTTCAGTGAACAAACGGTTCGGGTTAATATCTGGGTCTATGGTGGTGATATGTGAAGTCGTCTTTTTATCTTTTTCTGATAAGTACCGGTCATTCTCAACTAAATATCGAATCCTTTTTTCTACCTCTGACCAGCTCAGAAGCTTTTGAACATCCGGGTTCACGATGTTCCCCTTTGCCAGAACTATACCTTTCCCGTCATGACTTGAAGATGAGACCTTCCCTTTTTCAACATTGCCACTATAACCGCCAGTACCATATTCACCTTTCAAAAAATCAATAGCCTCTTTTTTGGTTGGATCATTTGAAAAGAAATCGGCAATCCGCTTCTTGCCGTCTTGAAAGCCACTGCCTCTTTTTAGGTCATCATCTATATTCCCTTGAGAAATAGAAAAAACAGTATATTCACGCTTTAATGTTTCATTAATTATT
>CALFXQ010000125.1 GCA_937958285.1 uncultured Fusibacter sp.
TGGCCGCAGCAAAGATAGCAAGGGAATTGGGTATTGCCGATACGGGCTACCGCTTGGTCAACAATTGCGGTGTTAACGGAGGGCAGACTGTATTTCACCTTCACTATCACCTTGTGGGCGGCAAGGCATTGGGATGGCCACCCTTTCCCAGCATTTAAAGGTGCCTCTTATGAATGAAGATAAAGGAACTTGTCCGATTTGCGGTAAACCCAATGGCTGTGCAGTCGTTGCCCATAAAGATCCGGCTGCCTGCTGGTGCATGTCCACTAAAGTGCCTGAGGGTTTACTCGCGCTTATTCCAAAGGACAAACGGGGGCACTCGTGTGTGTGTGAGCAGTGTGTTAAGCACTACATTGAGTCTCCAAATCTTGACTAGAAAATGCTTAGAATAAGACGCAGTTTTGTTTTAGTGGCGCTAGAGTTAATGGGGGAATCATGAAAAAATCACGGTATTTCACAGTGCTAAAGATTGCAATGATTTTAATTGCTACCGCGGTTTTATTCACAGGCTGTACAGAAATTAACAAGCTCAAATACGATTATTTAGGTGATGACAAAGGTACTAACGAAGTCCTAGAGATGGTCGAGGCAAAGAAGTTCGACGAAGCCTTCGATAAAATATGTGATATTTTGGATTCGGATTACTTCACTTTTTTCGGTGTAAATGAAGTGGCATATCACTTTCTAGATGAGGGCAAATTCGAAGAAGGGGTTTATATTTTGCATCGTCTAGATCGCGTTTACCCAGATAATGAATCCGTTGCCAACAACCTATCTTGGGGTTATGCGGGTATGAGAAAGTTCACACTTGCGAATTATTATGCGGATCGTACCTTGGCTCAAGAGCCAAACGAAGCCATTGAATATGTGAATAAAGGTACGGCACTGAGCGGGCTCGACAAAAACGAAGAGGCGCTCACTTATTATGAAAAGGCGCTACAAATCACACCGACTGAAGAATATGCGCTTTCTAGTCGTATCGCGATCCTCCACGAATTAGAAAGATACGACGAAGCCATACTCGCTTATGCCGACTACGAGCAGGCATACCCGGAAAAAGCAAAAGAAATGCTGTTCTATTTGTGTGATGCGCATGTTAAAACAAAGGCCATCGATAAGGCAATTTCTTTGTATCGAGACGCATTTGAGTCTGAAATGACCGATACAGGCCCTCTCTATAGCATTGCCAATCTCTATTGGACAGAGTTTAAAGATTATAATAAGGCACTCGAGGTTTACTTGGAGATTGCTGCAGTGACACCAGATGACCCATGGGCTTACCTAAACAGTGCAGCGTGCCTAGCAGGGGAAAAAAGAGATCGCGAAGCATGCGAATACTTAAAAAAGGCCATTGCACTCGACGATGAGGTGCTGTACGAGATGAGCTATTACGACGAGTTTACACAGCTAAAGGAATCCCCGTATTACGCCCAAGTTTTTCAGTAATTCAAGGCGAAAAAGGGCTAAAATAGCATTGTCAAATCCTATAGAGAACGCTTTCGTTTTATTTTTATATTCAATATGTGTGAACACTAAAATAAACTGTGTTTTA
>CALFXQ010000126.1 GCA_937958285.1 uncultured Fusibacter sp.
CTTTAGATTTAATGCCCTCTAACACGTCAGTCCATGTCTCTTTATAAATCGCTTTAAATGTCAAATTAACTTTTTTACTTATTGCCTCTAGATAATCTGGGGCAATACCAACTGCATAGCCATCGACCCAAAATTCGTAAGGGGGATAGTTTATATCTGGTGCATAATAAATGACAGGATGCGCTTTAATAAACTGCTTTTCTGCCTCTGTCAACTCAAAAGAAGTGTCTGTGGCATACAATTTAAAAAACACCATCAATAGCAACACCAAGATTATAGACAGAAGAAATGTGTGTTTCTTATTCATTGTCTACCCCCAAAATTTGTGCCAATTTATATTTATGTATACCTCATTTCTTTCATTTAAAGCAAAAAGCCTATCACTTATTGATAGACTTTCGTTAGATAGTTAGTTAGATAGTTAGTTTATAGTTAGAGTATATATCAACAACAATTCGCAAAGTGAGCGTTTAATTGTGATCACGCAATAAGACCTGTGGATTTTTTCCCTCGATGAGCGCTGTGGCTAGCTGAATGACATGTTCTAATGAGTATTGCCTCGAAAGCGCCTCCATATTTGCGACCATGCGATTATACGCATCCGGATTCTCTACAAGGGACTGAATATGAGAATACAGCGCATTCACATCTTGCACCTCCAGCGCCATTTCATTCTCAACTAGAAATGCGGTGTTCTCTTGCTCCTGCCCTGGTATAGCAAATGGTATAATCATTGGAATGCATTTGTGAATCGCCTCAGTTGTTGTTAAACCACCGGGCTTAGAAATAATCACATCTGCCTCTTCCATGAGCTCGTGAATATTGTCTACGTACCCCAGTAGTTTGAGATGCCCTGCCTGAATAGCCTCTGAGCACTTTAATGCGAGTGACTGTTTGAGCGACTCGTTCTGGCCACATACAACCGTTAGATTTAAACGCTGTGGCAACTTCACCAGAGTTTCAACTGATTTTGCCATCGGCTTTAGCCCCATACTACCGCCCATTACGAGCAGCTCGAAAGGTCGATTTTCACAAAATTCTCTGGGCTTTTGAACCTGAAAATCCGGTTTAGTGGGTATGCCATAGACAAATATTCTATGTGCGGAGATGCCGCGATGCACTAACGACTGCTTTGTAAACTCACTTGCCGCAATGTAGGCATCGACATGTGTGTGCACATAGGTATAATGGGCCTTAAAATCTGTGACGATCTGAATAAATGGCACAGATATTTTGCCACGTTTTTTTAATCCTCCAATTATTGGTGCGCCAAAAGGATGCGTACTTATAATTATATCTGGAGCGTCGCTTTTAAAAATTTTTCGAAGGCGCAACTCTGTTGCCAAAAAGAAGTGCTTTGCAAAAATAGCATTAAAGTACTTTTTATCTGATGTTTTATAAATTAATCCATATGCTTTGGGCAATTTAGTGGCGAGCAACTTATAGCCATCGGACACTATTGTATCTATGCTCTTGCTGGTTTCTTTAAAGATGTCGACAATTAAAACCGAATCCCCTTGTTCTTCAAATGCTGTTTTAAGATTTTGCGCCGCTTGGTTATGACCTGCACCAGTGGATGCAGTTAATATAATAATCTTACTCATAAGATTCCTCTCACATATATAACATCATGTCTATATTATCACACATTCCTAACATTACCAAGAAGCACCTAATGCATCAGGGGATGAATCTTCATTACTCTGAGCATTTTCTATAATGCACACGATTTTTCTTTTGTAACCTCTGCGAGATTCACTTATAATAGAATTGAATTTATCTTTATGGGAGGCCTTATGAATCAAATAGATCGTTACACGCTCCTGGAACAGTTTCACAAAGAACCTTATCAAACCATACATATGGCCATACACAAAGAGAAAGAACAAGAAGTTGCACTCGTTAACCGCATCGATCGAAACGGCCCAATATCTGAAGAGACCTTTCAAATGTTGGTGAGGCATTTAGGGAATATCACATATTACGATCATACGGATTGCTTTACAATGATTACAACTTACAACGAAGGTATGCCCCTCAATAATTATCTACAAAAGATGAACCCGTCAGACGAGGCGCGACTTCAACTTCTAAGCGATATTTTAAGAGGCTTTTCTGATTACGACACCCTGCCTAACGCCTTTAAAAGTGCACTTATGGATAGTCATCAAATCGTTGTAAACAAAGCAAATGTCTATATGAACGAGGTAATCTTTTTAAAGCACCTTAACGCACCTCTTGATTTTCATTACAAAATCAAAGAAATTGCCGATTTGCTTTTTTCATACAATGCATCCCCTATTGGCAAGCACCTTTTAACTTTTTTT
>CALFXQ010000127.1 GCA_937958285.1 uncultured Fusibacter sp.
TATTTCAAAGCCTTGAAAAAAACGTTTGCCTCGCATAACGTACCGCAATAACTGTATTATAATCATATTTGCAAAAAAAGGCTAGCCTTTTAAATGTTACATTAATAAAAAAAGCAAGTCCCTTTCGAAACTTTACTTTCTTTGTCACAGCTATAGCTCTCAACACTTCGATTAGATAAAGCGAATTGATTGACTGCCTTTACAATTACATTATTTATACCAGGTGCTATAATCAAGTCCTATAAATATTGAGAACCACTAAAGCCTCGCAACGCCTGATGCTCTTGCCGCCTCTGCCACTGCGGCTGCCACACGCATTGCCGTGCGCGTGTCAAATGCCATTGGCAAAATATAATCCACATTGATTTCATCGTCGGTGAGGGTTGAAGCGATGGCATTTGCAGCGGCAATTTTCATTTCTTCGTTAATATCCCTTGCGCGTACATCTAGAGCGCCTCTAAAGACACCGGGAAAAGCCAGAACATTGTTGACCTGATTTGGGAAGTCGCTGCGTCCTGTACCTACTATATATGCACCTGCCGCTTTTGCTTCATCTGGAAATATTTCTGGCGTTGGGTTGGCCATGGCAAATACAATGGACTTCTCGTTCATGCCCAAAACCATTTCTTGGGTTAATGCACCTGCAGCGGACACGCCAATAAAGATATCTCTCCCAGCACATGCTGTTTTAAGATCTCCGCTTTCGCCGCGGTGGTTTGTAATGGCGAGCATGGTTCGTTGCTCATCGTTGAGTCGCGGTGAGTCCTCAGTGAGTATGCCTTCTTTGCCACAAAGAATAATATTGCCAATGCCCATGCTTATTAAAAGCTTGGCAATCGCAATGCCCGCTGACCCAGCGCCGTTAATGACTGCTTCAACCTGCGAAAAAGTCTTTCCCACCAGCTTTAGTGCATTAATTAAAGCTGCAGCAACAACAATTGCAGTGCCGTGTTGATCGTCGTGAAACACGGGAATATCGAGACGCGCTTTTAGGGCTCTCTCAATTTCAAAGCACCGCGGTGCGGCAATATCTTCTAGATTGATTCCGCCAAATACTGGGGCAATTAACTCTACCGTGCGCACAATTTCATCTACGGATTTTGATGCAACGCATATGGGAAACGCATCGACATTGGAAAAGTTCTTAAAGAGTACGGCTTTTCCTTCCATCACAGGAATCGCAGCCTCTGGTCCAATGTCGCCAAGACCGAGAACAGCGGTGCCATCGGAAACTACAGCCACCAAGTTGCCCTTAGCTGTATAGCGATACACCTCTTCTTTATTTTCGTGAATGCGTCTACAGGGCTCTGCCACTCCTGGCGTATAAGCTGTAGAAAGATCTTCTCTTGTCGCCACTGGCACTTTACTGACCACTTCGATCTTTCCTTTGAACTTCTCGTGTAGCTCAAGTGCCATCTGATTGTAGTCCATTATTTTCTCCTATACTTTTGTCTTTCAATTTCGTATGCGCTATTCCCTTGGGTGTCGATCACCACCACTACGGGAAAATCCTCAACTTCTAATTGCGTGATGGCCTCTGCACCTAAGTCTGCATAGGCCACTGGGGTTCTCTTCTTTACACGACTCGACAAAAGTGCGCCTGCACCACCAGTTGCAGCTAAATAAACAGCGCCATGCGCTTTCATCGCCGCAATTACCTCTTCAGTGCGTTCGCCTTTTCCAATCATCACCTTGAGCCCTTTTTCCAACAGCTTCGGCGTCATGGGATCCATGCGATAACTGGTGGTCGGCCCGCAAGCGCCAATGGGTTGGCCATCTTGAGCGGGGGTTGGCCCTACATAGTAAATCGCTTGTCCATCTAAATTAATCGGCAGAACTTCGCCCTTTTCGAGAGCAGCAATCAAACGCAAATGGGCGGCATCCCTTGCCGTATACAATACGCCACTTAACAAAACGCGCATCCCCGCACGCAGTGCACTTAAATCCTCTTTAGCCGCTGGCAAATGCATGCGAAACACCTGATCTTTATTCAAAGTGTACCTCCTATAAGGCCCGGGTCACATGGCGCGCCGCATGACAATTGATATTCACGACTACAGGCAATCCGGCAATATGGGTCGGGAAGGTGTCTATGTGCACAGCTAGTGCTGTGGTCCTTCCCCCTAAACCCTGAGGTCCGATGCCCAAAGCGTTAACTTCCTCTAAGATTCGCGCCTCTAAAGCCGCGTAGAAGGGATCTGCATGACCTTCGCCGATGGGGCGAAGCAACGATTTCTTGGCAACAATCGCCGCTTTTTCTAGAGTACCGCCTATGCCAATGCCCAAAACAATGGGCGGACAAGGATTAGAACCCGCCATCTCCACGGCCTCTAAGACAAACTGAACCACACCCTCAACACCATCTGCAGGACGAAGCATGCGTGAAACTGACATATTTTCACTGCCAAAACCCTTTGGGGCAAAATGAATAACCAAATGATAGCCCTTAACGAGCTCGTAGTGTATTACTGCTGGTGTATTATCTTGGGTATTCACGCGCCTCAGTGGATCTTGTACCACAGATGCCCGCAAAAAACCTTCTCGATAACCCTGTCTTACACCCTCATTAATAGCATCCGTCAACAAACCGCCTTCAATGGATACACCCTGGCCCAATTCTACAAAGAACACACCCATGCCCGTATCTTGACACATGGGAATATGATCCCTTTCGGCTATCTCTGCATTTTCTATAAGCTCCTCTAACAAACTGATTGCCAATGGAGATTCTTCTACTTCTTTCATGGTGCGCATACGCGCTTTTACATCTAGCGGCAAGTAGTAATTGGCCTCGATACACATTTCTTTAACTGCCGAAACGATATTAGAAACATGTATTGTTCTCATAGGCCTTTGGCCTCAGCCGCCTTCACAAATTTCTCGAAGGGAACAATATAGCGCTGGTGGGTGCCTTCGCCAATCATTTCTAAATCGTCAAAGGCTTTGATGAGAAAGCTCAGCTTTTTGCCTTCAATCCCCACGAGTTCTGCCGTTGCCCAAACTTTCATGCCCACAGGCGTTGCCGCTAAATGCTTCACATCTAAATGTGTACCTACCGTCGAAAAGCCTTCGGGCAAGTGTATATCAACAGCCTTTAATGCTGCATTTTCCATTAAACCAATCATCATAGGTGTGGCAAAGACTCTAACCTCGCCACTGCCAAAAGCCATCGCTGTATCTGAATCCGAAACGATACGCTCCACACGTGCTTCCATACCCAGTTTAAGTTGATAATCCACAATAGGCCTCCCCTTTGTCAATGATGCAATCCACAACCTTAGGCACTTATGCCTGAATCACCCTAAGTCTATCACAACTCATGCCTTGATTAAAGAAAAACACCACCTATCGCGACGATAAGGTGGTGTTTTTTTCGTAAAAAATGCTATTCAAGTAATTTATTGTTCGTCTTTTTGGCCAGCATCTGCTGAGGCCTCTTCTTCGGTAGCAGGTACTGCGTCAGTAGCAGGTACCGCGTCAGCAGCAGGTGTAGCCACTGGATGCAACTGGGCTTTCACATCTGCATCTTCGACTAATCCAGTGAAGATTGTGCTAGATGCTTTGTGCTTTGCAATTTCTCTAAACTGCTTAACACCTTCTAAGCCACTGTCGAAGGCTGCATTGAATTCGTCTCCGTTAATGGTTTCGTATTCGAGAAGCGCTTCTGCCACAGAGTGAAGTTTGTCTACATTCTCTTCGAGAAGGGTGAGTGCACTTTCGTAAGCATCATCTACAATGCGTCGAACTTCACGATCGATTTCTGCTTGTACTTGTTCGGAGAAAGTCTTCATTTGGGTCATATCTCTGCCGATAAACACTTCTTCTTCTGAACCGTAAGACATAGCAGATAAATTATCGCTCATGGCGTACTTCGTGACCATTGCTCTGGCAATTTGAGTGACGCGGTGTAAATCGTTAGAGGCACCAGTAGAAATATCGTGCAAGATGAGCTTCTCTGCGATGCGACCCCCAAGTAGGATGATCAGCTCGCGCTCCATTTGGCTCTTTGTGCGGTAGCTGCGATCTTCAGTAGGCAATTGCAAGGTGAACCCCCCTGCACGACCACGTGGAATAATTGTCACCTGGTGCACAGGATCTGTACTCGGCATTAACTTTGCGAGCACAGCATGTCCCGCTTCGTGATAGGCCGTTAACTTGCGCTCTTTTGGACTTACAATGCGGCTCTTCTTCTCGACACCTGCAATGACCTTTGTTGTTGCTTCTTCGATTGTAGCCATTGAAATGTGCTTGTCGTTCTTTCTTGCAGAGAGAATTGCCGCTTCGTTCATCACATTCTCAAGATCTGCTGGTGTAAAGCCCGGTGTACCGCGTGCAATGACCTTGAAATCTACTGTGCTATCTACGGGCTTGTTTTTACAATGTACTTTTAATATAGCTTCGCGCTCTTCGATATCTGGAAGACCAACAGATATTTCTCTGTCGAATCGTCCTGGTCTTAAAAGTGCAGGATCGAGAATATCTGGGCGGTTTGTAGCAGCGATTATAATAATACCCTCGTTCTCGCTAAAGCCATCCATCTCAACTAGAAGTTGATTGAGCGTTTGCTCTCTTTCGTCGTGACCGCCACCGAGACCTGCGCCACGTTTACGGCCAACTGCGTCGATTTCGTCTATAAATATGATACAAGGCGAGTTCTTCTTGGCATTTTCAAACATATCGCGCACGCGAGAGGCACCTACACCAACAAACATCTCCACAAAATCAGAGCCAGATATACTGAAGAATGGAACCCCTGCTTCGCCAGCAACAGCTCGCGTCAAATAGGTTTTGCCCGTTCCTGGAGGGCCTACCATTAGAATGCCCTTTGGAATACGTGCACCTAAATCGATATACTTTTTAGGTGTTTTCAAGAAGTCTACCACTTCTTGCATTTCTTCTTTTTCTTCTTTTAAACCTGCCACTTGAGCGAAAGTAATTTTCTTCTGGTCGTCTTCTTTGTTTAATCGCGCTCTCGATTTGCCAAAGGACATTACTTTGTTGCCTCCACCCTGGGAGTTTTGCATCCATAAGAACCAAAACACCACAAAGACCAAAACCATAAAGATTGTGGGTAACAATTCTAGAAGTACCGAACGACCTTGAGGCGCTTGTCCTTCTACCATGATTTTTTCGCTGACAATTTTAGCGTAAAGCTCGTCGCCAAAGGCTTCGGTTAATGATCCTGGAATATAAGAGGTAAACTCCTCTCCGTTTTTCAACTTCCCGGTTAACCCATTGTTGATTACTTTCATAGATTCTACTTGATCTGACTGTACCGCTTGAACCAATGCGGTAAAACTTAATGGTGTAACAGTTGTCGTCTTCCCATTAAAGAAAGTAACAACCAAAAGAATCGCAAGCAAAATTACGATATAGACGGTTGCTCCTTTAAAGAACTTTCTCATGCCTTCCTCCTCTATTGCTGCCATCAGTACATATTTTGATGCTGATGTTTAGTTTATAAAAATCAATCTTTAATATTTTAACACACTCAATAGTGACTCACAACGGAAATTCTCTATTTATAGTGCGTGTTTACTTCAATTCTAACAAACTGATCGCTCTCTTTTGCGCATTCACTTAATGAAAATGCATTGGTTAACACATCCGACTTTACGCGATGGGGTATCCAAAGTATATGTTCATTAAACTGTAGCAGCGGCAAGGTCGCCTTTTGATCTGTAGCAAGATCCCACTCTGCAAGTAATTTTTTAATCGCTTTTCGTTTGCCTTTCATACCTGGCATGGCAATCACATCGCCCTCTTGACGCGGTCGCACAAACAGTTGATCGGCCACCCATTGGCCTGGAAGCAACAGGATGTCTGATCGCGTATAGTCTGAGTTGGCGATATTGCACTTGGCAATCTGAGTAACATTCCATTCCATACCCCAATTTTCAGGTCTTTGCACACCAAGTTGAAGAATAAATCCCTTAGCGTCGAATTTTTTGCTGTAGTATTTTAGTGCCATTGCTCTTATCTGATGCCGTCTCTTTTCAAAATGGACACCACGGTAACTGTGCGTAGCACCCGCTTGGCTTTGACGCATCCACGCTAGCAAATTTTCGATAGGCTGTCGGGTTAAGTCCGTTGCAAATCCTAAAATCTCGTGAAGGTAAGCCACAAGAACCCTGCGTTGTAAGCTCACAGGCAAGTGAATCAACGGCGCAAAATCCAAAAGATAAGCATCTTCTTCTCTATGCAGGTGCGCATTTAAGAAGGAGGTGGTTTCTCTTTGAAAATAGTCTTCGTCATCTCTTAACACTTCTGCCATTTGGGCTAATTGAAGGCTCACATGATGGCCAAACTGCGTGGCCACAAGGGGCAACAGTGTGTTGCGCACCGAATTGCGCAAATAAGTGTTGTCGGCATTGGTATGATCTTCGCCATATTTAAGGGTCCATTCTGCCGCAGCTTGCAGTAAAATCGTCTTTTCCACATGCAGTAATGGCCTTAACTTTCGTGCATGAATCGGTGCAATACCCGTTAATCCTTTAAGACTAGAGCCCCTAAAAAGGTGCATCAGAATGGTTTCAGCTTGATCATCTGCATGATGGGCCGTGAATATACCCCGATACCCATGGCAGGTCATAAGAGTCTGAGCTAGGTCGTAACGCACTTTTCGCCCCATTGCTTCAAAGCCCAATCCCAAATTTTCTGCCATTGCAGCCACGGGTCGTCGATATCCAAAGTAATCGAGGTTTAATGCATTGGCCATTTGCGCAACGCATTTAGCATCGTGGTCGGCCAGATCACCTCGGAAGAGATGGTTGAGATGGAAGACACCTAGCTCTATTTTTAACTTTGCTTTCAAAGTGTGGAGTGCCTTTAGAAGCACCACAGAATCTACGCCACCACTAACTGCTACCAAGTATTTTCCCTGTGGGATTGTGTGACATTCAAAAAAATGAGATACCGCTCTCAGTACTTGATCAGCGGCCGTGTTTGGTCTCGGGTTCATGGGATGAACCTCCTACTGATATCACTCTACCATCGATTTATGAACGCATTATGAATAAAGAAAAAGTCCTGGTCTGAGGACCAGGACTTTTGGTAGCGGCGAGTGGACTCGAACCACCGACCTTTCGGGTATGAACCGAACGCTCTAGCCAACTAAGCTACGCCGCCAAATACTCTTTGAAGTATACACGCCTTCACTTATGGTGTCAATCCTTGATTTGAGCGATTTGCTCATAAATTGCACCTTCTAAATTATCGTCATCACTCACAACGTAGTGCTTCAAGTTAAAAGAGGCTAAAATCGTGGATAAAATCACTACGCCTGAGCTAATGATCTCTGCGCGCTTTGGCATAAGGCCTTTCATGCTGAGTTTTTCATCAAGAGAAGCTTTTATGAGCTTACTTGCGATGTCTAGTACTTGCATATTGGTGATTTCAGTGAGATGTACGCGCTCTGACTGATAGGTTTCTAGCTGAAGATGCATGGCTCCCACAGTAGTGGCTGTACCTCCAATGCCAAAGGCCACGGCAATAGGCTCTTTAGTCAGTTGGGGCAAAAGAGGCTCAATGGCCTCTTTGACGTCTTTAATAACGCCTTCGAAATCTGACCACTGACCTTGATGAGCGATGTGATGGCGCTCGGTCAATCGCACTGCACCAATATTTAAAGAGTGCGCATGGAGAATCTCACCTTGTGGGTTGCCTACAATTAACTCGGTGGAACCACCACCAATGTCGATAATGAGCGCATTTCCCTTTTTAGCTAGACCCCCAGAACCTTTAATGACGCCTAAAAATCCGAGTCGTGCTTCTCGGTTGCCATCGATAACATCGATATCAAAACCCGTTGCATCTTTCACCCGCTCGACAAATGTTTGGCGATTTTGGGCATCTCGCACAGCACTTGTGGCAAAAACAGGGCACTTCTCTATGTTTAAAGAATCTAAGATTTTTCTGTAACTTGCCAAGGCCTCAATGGTGTCTTGCATACGCGACTCTTGAAGGTTTTTAGTCGCATCTACATCTTTTCCGATACGTGTCATGGCCAGCTGCTTTTGCTTATTGAGGAGTCTCTCTCCATTAATTTCTGCGGTGAGTAAGCGAACTGAGTTCGTGCCTATGTCTATTGCCGCCACATACATCAGTCGCCACCTTCGGAAGGTTCTACAATATATAGAATTTCATCTCTCTTGATCATATTGAGCTTTTGCCTTGCCAGTGCTTCTTTTGAAGCATCTGTATCTAGCGCTTCGACCTCTTTATTAAGCTGATCAACCACCTCTGTCTTCTCGTTTACGACCTTTTGAAGTTGATTCGATTCATAGCTTAACTCTTGCAACTTCATTTCTTGGTTGATCAAAACGAAACTAGAAATGGTCATTACACTTACCGCCAGCAACAATAAAAAGCGGTTTCTACGCATCTTTACAAACAGGTTGCGTTTCATATGCACACCTCTCAACGATTAATCTATAGCTTCGTAAAGCTCATTGACGCCCTCTTTTTTAATATGTTCTGCAAGGTGTATAACGCGATATTGTGTTTTTCTCTCGCCAAAAGTCAATGCAATCACATCGCCAACCTTGAGTTCTGTACTCGCCTTTGCCACTTTGCCGTTCACTGCGATGCGACCGCCATCGCAAGCCTCCTTCGCAATCGTTCTGCGCTTAATTAGGCGTGACACTTTTAAAAATTTGTCTAGACGCATGACCAGTCCTCCATAGACACATTATATATGATATCGGCGCTTTAGAGTGGGTTCTATAGAAATATTTCAAAAAAATGAAAAAAAGCAGCTAGGCTGCTTTTTATGTAATTCATTTCTGATTCGAATTAAGCGTTAACTAATTCTTTAAGCGCTTTACCCGCTTTGAAAACTGGAGCTTTTGATGCTGGGATTTCGATAACTTGCTCTGGATTTCTTGGGTTTCTGCCTTTTCTTGACTTTCTCTCTCTAACATCGAAAGTACCAAAGCCTACGAGTTGAACTTTGTCGCCTTTTGCAAGCTCTTCTTCAACTGCGTTCATGAATGCATTCAAAGCGAGTTCAGCGTCTTTTTTTGTTAGACCTGACTTTTCAGCGATTGCTGTTACCAATTCCGCTTTATTCATAACATGACCTCCTTAAAAGTGTTTAGGTTGCTTGATGTGCTCAAACCGCTAACTTTATATTAGCTTGAAATATCAGTGTTTATCAAGTGTTTTTTAATTTTTTTTCATTTATTTTTGAAAATATTCACTTTTTTTGCCCTTTGCCATGCTTCTTCGAGTTTTTCGATGTCTAAATCTTCCATATTTAGGGCGTTGTCGCTCATTTCTTGCTCAACATACTGAAATCGCTCAATAAATTTTTGAGTGGTTCCATGGAGGGCAAACTCACTATCGACCTCCAGTTTTCTAGCGAGATTTACCACGCTAAACAATAAATCGCCCAGTTCCTCTGAAACCGCATTTTCGTCTTTGGCTTCGATGGCTTCTTTCAACTCTTCGATTTCTTCGTTTATTTTGTCGAAAACCATATTGGCATTTGGCCAATCGAAGCCCACTTTTGCCGCTTTGCCTTGTACTTTGTACGCCCTAAAGAGTGCAGGAAGAGATGTTGTAAACTTGCTCATGGTCTGAGCCACCGTATGATGTTGGTTTTCTTCTCTCTTAATTGCCTCCCAGTTCTCTAGAACCTTTTCTGAGGTCTCTGCCAAGACGGAACCAAACACATGGGGATGCCTGTTGATCATCTTTGTACAGATGCTATCTATAACATCTTCTATGGCAAAATCGCCATTTTCTCTGCCAATTTGTGCATGAAAGACGACCTGTAACAACACATCGCCCAATTCTTCTTCTAAGAGAAACACATCGTCTTTGTGTATGGCTTCAGCCACTTCGTAGGCTTCTTCAAGCACAAAGGGCATAAGACTCTTGTGATCTTGTTCGCGATCCCAAGGGCAACCCTCTGGACCTCTCAGTGCCGCCATAATGTCGAGTAATCCTTTAAACGTATGACGCTGAGTGGCCACCTGCCTTGGCACAACAACAGAAGTGAGGTGGTCGAAACCCTCGTATCGGTCTAGGGCGTATAAGGGCATGGTCTCTAGTTTTTCGAGCTCGGGAATGCCCACCCCACGCACTACTGTGACTGGATGTTCATCGCGATAGAGCCTCGATAGCCAAATTTTTAAATCTGCTGCCACTACGGCATTGTAGCATTGTATACAGACTAATGTGCCGTGATTATCTAAGGGCATCTCTTCTAAACGCAAGGCATCGATGACTTGCAGCCCCGCCACAGGGTCGATTTTGGTGCTCGTAATGATCGCATCGAGAAAACTCGCACCGTGAACGACTCGAATCTGTGCCTTGGGCACTTCAGATACCAAGAGCGCAACGGCCTTTTCTGCAACAAAGGGGTTTCCTGGAACTGCATAGATAACATCGCCCTCAATAAGCATTTCTTGAATGCGATCTGCAATACCTCGATATACTGTGTCAAAATCATCTGATGTTTCATAGAGTGCATCGAAGGATTCAAAGTGTACGCCTTCAGCAATTAAATGGTCGATAATCGGGTGTTGCGCTGTGCGCACCCAAACCACAGATGCGCCTTTTATCACGCGATAGGCTTCTAATGTAAGGTAATCCATGTGACCCGGCCCGAGTCCCAACAAAGTCAATTGATGCATTTTATGCCTCCAAACACAGGGCCTTAAGCCTTGACAAATTTCTTGAAAAGTCTTTTGCCCGGCAAGAATGCCAAGTCATCTTGATCGAGTGCTTTTAGACCCAATAAGAGTGTAAAGTAAATCACCATGCCAGCAAAGACACTTGCCAAAGTGGATATGCTGTTGCCTAAGCCCAATGTAGTGCGCATCGCCTCGTAGATAAAGTAGACTGCCGCGCCCATGCCAATTGCTGAAACTGTTGGCTTGACTAAGATCTCAAAGACGCTAAACTCTGATTTTAAATGGTTGTAAAGTGAAAGTAAATTGAGTCCAACGGCGATAAAGAATGCCAAGGCGGTAGAAATGCCCGCGCCGAGTATATTAATGGACGGTATACCGACAAGTACATAACATGTAACGATTTTAAACGCTGCGCCAATCATCAAGTTGCGCGCGGGCATATGTTGCTTGCCCAGTCCTTGCAAGATGCCAGTTGTCGCTTGAAAGAGGCAAAGGGCTACCAATCCAATGGAAGTGATTTGAAGTACTGCAGGCGCATGCTGAACAACGCCATCTAAGCGTGGCCACAGCAATACGATTACGGGCTTAGCAAGTACCGCTAAGCCGATTCCCGATGGCAGGCCTAGAATCAATGCCACTTTCATGCCCGTCTTAATGGTCCGCGCCACACCTTTGATATCGCCCAGAGCAGATAAACTGGCCACCGCTGGCAATAAACTTACCTGTATAGCCGTAAAGAGTATTTGCGGGAAGTTGACAAGAGATGCTGCATAATAGGCATGGTAGCTATAAAATTCTTTTGCCGTTTCTCCAAAACCTATGTCGGTTAATCTATTGATGATGATAAAGGTGTCTATCATATTGACAAGCGGCATTACCGATGCGCCTATAGTAATTGGAATCGCCATATAGAGCACCCGCTTAATTAAGGGTGCATGTTCCTTTAGAGAACCCACTTTGACCTTGGGAAGCTGTTGCTTTTTGCGATGTGCCTGGTAGTAAAAATAAAGCAAAATCGTACCTAAAATCGCGCCAAATGTAGCTGCAAACGTGGCGCCCGCCGCTGCGTACTCCACGCCGATGGGCATCAACACAATGGCCAAGGCAATACCTGTAATCACTCGGCCGATCTGTTCCACAATCTGAGAAAGACCAAAGGGCGTTAGGTTGTTTTGGCCCTGAAAGTAGCCGCGATAAGACGACATATACGAAACGAAGAAAAGCGCAATCGCAATCGCTTGCATGGAGTAAACCGCATTTGGATTCCCCGAAACACGCGTGAGCAAGGGCGCGAAGAAAAACAAAATCGCCATGGTGACAAGTCCAATTCCCGCCATCACGCGCTTCATAACTGCAAACAAGCGCTCCGCTTCTAGATATTCACCTCTCGCATGGTATTCTGCAATAATCTTGGCAATCGCTGCAGGAAAACCAGCTGAAGAAATGACCAAGAGCCAATTGTAATAGGGGTAAACGGATGCCACATAACTAGCGCCCTCTTCTCCAAGGATATTTCCAAGGGGTACTTTATAAAATGCACCGAGGATCTTGACGATAATCCCTGCAAGACCAAAAATAAGTGCGGCATTGACAAATGACTTTTGCTGTTGTCCCATAATAACCTCTTCCTTCTCATTTTTTAACCATCCCATTGTACACTATATCCTCAAATATGAAAAGCATCCTTCACCGTGGTGAGGGATGCTTTGTTTATTATCGTTTATTGCTTTTTTAATTGAGGCTACTTTTGCGTTGTTGGCTGATTGATCAAGGTCTCAAAACGCTCTACTTTTGCAGCTGCAAGAAGCGCTTCAATCTCTTTGCTCAAAAGCTGGTCGAGCAACTCTTTTGATCTGTTTAGGCGCACTGTTTCAATATCTTTCTCTGCGTCTTTTTCTTTCTTTAAGTCGGCGACGGTCTTTACTTCATCGACGCGGATTACATGAAAACCAAATTGACTTTCTACTGGCTCACTCACTTGTCCGATTGGCAAAGTAAAGGCCACTTGCTCAAAGGATTCTACCATATCTCCGCGCATAAAAAACCCTAAATCTCCACCAGCGGCACCGCTACCAGGATCTGAAGAAACTTCTTTAGCGACATCTTCAAACTTCTCACCACTTGCCACGCGCTTAATTGCAGCGTCGGCAGCTTCTTTTGTATCTACTAAGATATGTCTTGCTCTCACTTTAGCCACGATTTGATCGAAGGTCGCCTCGTCTATTTCGAGTGCTTTTGCATTGTTCTTCTTGATGTTTTCTAGATAGAGGTCTGCGTACAATTGACTTTCGATTTGAGATTTTATAAAGGCTTCGTCGATGCCTTGTGCTTCGAAGAATGTGATTAGCTCTGGATTTGGCTTAACTTCTGCCTCGTAATACTTTGTATAAGCCGCATCGATTTGCTCTTGTTCAATTTTTCCACCAGCGGCTTTAGCGCTCTCTGTGCGAAGCACATCGACTATTAAATTGTCGAGAATTTGCGATTGAATAATCTCTTTAAGCGTCGTGCCATTGTACTCTTGAGAGAGTACTTCTTCGCCGTAGCTCATTTTATAGTTGTACTCGACCAATGCGAATGTCTTATTGAAGGTCGCAATGGGCACGATTGTGTCATTTACTTTGGCGATGACATTTGGATCGATATCTTTTGCATCGTCTACTGAATTGCCGCCGGTGCCACATGCGGTTAAAGCCATTACAAGCAGGATAACTCCCACAACCCACCATAATTTTTTCATTTGAACGCTCCTCATAATTTAATAAAAGATTGAGATGATTCGTTAAACATAGTGACTAGTTTCGAGGTCTATGACCTTTTTTGATTCGGTGAAATGCTCAAGAAGCGCTGTTGTCTGTTTAAGCACATACACAGGGTCTTTTACACGCTTGTCGAGATTTAATTCTATCCGAGAAAGTGTAGATGCCACAAATTTGATTTCTTTAACATTATACTTTTCCAAGACCATAGAAATCAATAAAGGATTCACTTTTGTATTCTGACTGTAAAGTAAATGTACTTGATGGTCTTTCCAAATGACTTTCTCAAATCCGAATTGCATGGCTAGGGCGCGCAAATAGCCAACTGTAATCAAATTGTCCACAGATTGTGGAAGGGTACCGTAAAGATCGAACAGTTCTTCTTGTAACTGCATGCGGTCTTGTAGGTGTCTGATGGCGCTGATGCGTTTATAAAGCTCAATTTTAAATCTCGAATCATCTATATAGTACTCAGGTATATACGCTTCACAGGCAATTTCAATGGATGTATCTACTGCCTCTTCAATTTCTTCACCTTTTGCCTCGCGAACGGTCTCTTCTAGAAGCTTGCAAAACATCTCGTAGCCCACCGATGCTAAATGGCCGTGTTGTTGGGCACCTAGTAAGTTACCAGCACCTCTAAGTTCGAGATCGCGCATGGCAATCTTAAATCCCGATCCTAAATCGGTGAACTCCTTTATCGCTCTTAGGCGCTTCTCGGCTACCTCCGAAAGTACTTTCTGTCTTTCGTAAGTGAGGTAGGCATAGGCCATGCGATTGCTTCGGCCGACGCGCCCTCTTAACTGATAGAGCTGAGATAATCCAAATCGATCGGACTGATGAATGACTATGGTATTTACATTGCTTATATCTAAACCCGTCTCTATGATGGTCGTACTTACGAGCACATCGAATAACCCCTCCATAAAGTCGAGCATCACTTGTTCGAGCTGATGTTCGTTCATTTGGCCATGCGCATAGGCAATTCTTGCCTCTGGGACAATTGCCGAAAGTTTGAGGGCGACTTGATCAATATCTTCAACGCGGTTGTGCACAAAGTACACTTGGCCCTTCCTATCTAACTCTCTTAAGATCGCTTCTCTGATAGCAGCTTCTTGAAAATCGAGCACATAGGTTTGAATGGGATAGCGATCTTCTGGTGGATCTTCTATTAGACTCATGTCTCGGACCCCGACAAGACTCATATGCAGGGTTCTTGGAATAGGTGTTGCCGAAAGTGTGAGTACATCCACGTTGGTTTTAAGTTGCTTTATTTTCTCTTTATGCTTGACGCCAAAGCGCTGTTCTTCGTCTACTACGAGTAAACCCAGGTCTTTAAAGGCCACATCTTTTGAGAGAATTCTATGTGTCCCCACCACTACATCGTACACGCCTGTTCTTAGTCCATCGATTACTGCATCAATTTCTTTTTTGCTTCTAAACCTCGATAAAACGCCGACTTTCACGGGATACGTTGAAAAGCGATGCACCATGGTATTATAGTGCTGCTGAGCCAATATAGTTGTGGGCACCAATATTGCCACTTGTTTAGAGTCGTTTACCGCTTTAAAAATGGCACGCATTGCCACTTCAGTTTTGCCGTAACCCACATCGCCACAAAGCAATCTATCCATGGGCTTGGCCAGTTCCATATCTCGTTTGATTTCGTCGATGCAGCGCAGTTGGTCGGGTGTCTCCTGATAGGGAAAGGCATCTTCAAATTGCTTTTGCCATTCATTGTCTCTTCCATAGGCGTATCCCACGCGCTTTTCTCGCTCGGCGTAGAGGACGAGCAATTCGTCGGTCATATCTGCCACCGCTTTTTTTGCCTTGGCTTTAGTGACTTTCCATTCTCCTGAACCCAATCGGTTCATGCGCACTTTCATCACATCGTGGCCAATGTACTTTTGCAGTGTATTCATCTTTTCGACTGGTACATACAAAACATCGTCGCCTTTATAGACGATCTTCAAAAAGTCCTTTTTTTGTCCATCGACTTTTAGCTGATGTACGCCCTGATATTGGCCAATACCATGAGCCTCGTGCACCACAAAATCTCCAGTTGCAAGATCTGTAAAAGCCTTGATCATCTTTGCATTTTTCACTGGTCGTTTTCTGACGACGCGCATTGAGCCATATAATTCTTTTTCTGTTAAAACAATCGCTTTAAAGCTATCCGACGAAAAGCCCTGGCTAAAGCCATGTGGAATAATTTGGACTTGTCCAATTACCCCTTGCTTTGGATCTTGGGCATGAACAATACGACATGGGATTTCTTCGGATTCCAACCATTGACGAATGCCCTTCGCCTTTTCTTCGCCTTCTATCATCATCCATATTGCATATCGCTTTTTTTGCCATAGCCGAAGGTCTTCAATAGCCATAGCGAGCTGGCCTTGGTAGGCATTTGCTTCTCGAATATGATAATCGATCAACGACTGAAATTTTAGATGTGAAATTTGCGTTTTTAGTCCTGTAAAGGTGACATGCGCGCTGCGCTGCATGCCACTGAGCCATTGCTCTGTACTGAGGTATAGCTGTGCATGCTCAGCGACGGCCTCTCCCTGTGTAAGATGGTCTTTAAAGCGCTCTTGCCAATCTTCGAGCTTGCCCTTTACCCTTTCAGCAAGTCTATTCAATCCCCAGCTTAGCACGAGACCTTCTCCGAGGTAATCAAAAATGGTCTGTGTTTGCTGTGTGAGAATGGGGAGCATCATGTAACGCGCATCGAAGGCCGCTCCCGTTTGTAGTTGTTCAAAGTACCCTTTATAGAGTGCCTGCTGTTTAGGGTCTTTCGCTTTTTCGCTGCGTGCTTGTACGTGTTTTAACCCTCTCTCATACTCGGCAAGACTCAGTAGACCTTCTCTACATGGTCTAATAACGATCTTCTGAAGGGGTTTTAATGACAATTGGGTCTGAACGTCAAAATTGCGAAGGCTGTCTATTGAGTCCCCAAAGAACTCTATGCGGCAAGGCGATTCCATACGCGGTGGATACACATCCACGATGCCACCGCGCTGCGTAAACTGGCCTCTTGCCTCTACCACGTCTACGCGCTCATAGCCAAATTGAACAAGGGTTTGCAGCAATGTGTCGATGGGGAGTTCATCGTCTATATCTATTTCAAATGGCATTTGGGCATAGTAGTTTGATGGTGCCATAGTGTGAAGCATCGCATCTGGCGTAGTTAGCACAATGCACCGCTGCTCTTCGAGCAGTGCATATAGCGCTTCCATTCTTTCGTTCTCTACTTGGTGTGAATGTGAGTACGCATTAAAAAAGGCGATTTCAAGCCGTGGAAGCACATAAATCCCGTCGACAAAAGCTTGAAGATCTTCTTTGACTTGCTGTAGCTCACTCTCATTTTCGAGCACCACTAATAGCCTTCTATTAGATTCGCCAAGCGCGAGTATGTGAAAGATAAATGCACTCTTTTCTAGACCGAACACCGCTGTTGGCATAATGCCAAGTCTAATATTCTCCTGAAGACTTTGATATTCTACGGCATTTTCAAAAAAATGATTAAACACAATGTGCCTCCTGGACTTAAAAACTATTGTACGCTAGAGTGTTGCGATGTTCTAATTAGCCATTATAGGCATTCATCGCCTTATCTAAGCCTTGTTTGATATAGCATTCGATTGCATTTGAACATTTAATTACTGCCTCTTCCATAAGTGGAATTTCATCTTTTGTGAATCCAGAAAGCACAAATTTCTCCAAGGGGATTACATCGGACTTTCCAACCCCTAGGCGCATTCTCGGAAACCCATCTTGTTTGAGAATCGCCAATATATGTCGCATGCCATTATGCGTGCCCCCACTGCCTTTATGTCTAATTCTCAACATGCCTGGAGCCAAGTCGATGTCGTCGTATACCACCAAAACATGGGTGAGTGGTACTTTATAATAGGCAATTGCACTTTGTACAGCATCACCACTTAAATTCATAAAGGTCTGCGGTTTAATCAGCGCTACCTTGTGACCTGCAATCGTTCCTTCTCCAATTAGCGCTTTATGTTTGACTTTTTTTACGGGTATATGATGCGCTCTAGATAAATAATCAATCACTTCAAAACCAATATTATGTCTTGTACCGTCAAAACGAGAACCCGGATTACCCAAACCAACAATTACGTACATAATCGACCTACTCCCTTAATATATACTTGGAACCACGCCAAAAGGAGCGACTTTTAAAAAGTCCCCCCTAAAAACACAATTCAAT
>CALFXQ010000128.1 GCA_937958285.1 uncultured Fusibacter sp.
CTGTGAGAAAAGAAGTGAATCAACGAATTTTCTACTTAGAGTTGTCTAAAGAAAAAATGGCGCAAATACACAAAACCGACAATCTTACAGGCGCACTCACTAAAAAGGCCATGCTAGACATGCTCGACAAGATGACCACCGATAAAGATAAACGCACATTTTCTATTTTGATGTTCGATATCGACAAGTTTAAAACCGTGAACGATACCCTCGGTCATATTGTAGGTGATAAATGTTTAAAAATTTTGGCCCAGCATGCGAGACAAAGTATACGGGACCACGATCACCTATGTCGTTTTGGCGGTGACGAGTTCCTCATCATTCTTCCCGATGCAGATCTTAAAACTGCCGTTGTCGTCGCAGAGCGCTTTAGGCGCAATATCGAAAAGACCGACGATCCTCACTTTACGGTATCCATTGGCATTGCTAACTATCCAACCGATGCCTCGGGCACAAAAGACTTACTTCAACACGCTGACGACGGGTTATATATCTCAAAAGATAAAGGACGAAATAAGGTCAGTTACCTCAATAAGAAGTCACTCACCACTTAATCCTCATCATACAAAAACTCAAGTATTGACGTTTAATCACACAAAAGGCACTCACAAGTTTTAATTGTAAGTGCCTTTTAATATGCTTTTATTTTTTTGACTACAGCCATTTACGCACTTGCAATAAAGCAATTCGAGAACGAGCTAGAACAACCCAGAAATTTGTCCTTTATCGTCTATATCCATATGCATTGCTGCAGGAACTTTCGGCAAGCCAGGCATCGTCATCACATCACCCGTCAAAGCCACTACAAACCCTGCTCCGGCAGAAATTCTAAGATCCCGTACTGCAATTCTAAAGCCTGTGGGTCTTCCTTTAAGTGCTGGATCATCCGACAAGGAATACTGTGTTTTGGCCATACAAATTGGCAAATAATCATATCCGATGGCCTTAATTTGATCGATTTGTTTAAGTGCTGCAGCAGAAAAATCAACACCATCAGCGCCATAAATCTCTTTTGCTATTGTTTCAATTTTTTCTTTTACAGGCATTTCTAACGGATACAAGGGTTTAAAATTGGCGAGCCCCGATTCAGCAAGGGCAACCACCTTTTCTGCTAATGCCACGCCACCTTCACCGCCGTTTGCCCAAACATCGCTTAGCACTACCTCAACTCCAATTTGCTCACACAAATCGTTTAATAGATCGAGTTCTGCCTGGGTATCAGTTGGGAATTTATTGATTGCCACAACCGATGGCACCCCAAACTTTTTAACATTTTCAACATGCTTTTCTATGTTCTCGAAACCAATGCGCAAGGCTTCTAAGTTTTCGTTATTCAAGTGTTGCTTGTCTACGCCACCATGATTCTTAAGCGCTCTTACAGTTCCAACGATAACTACTGCAGATGGCGATAAATTTGCATACCTACATTTGATATCGAAAAACTTCTCTGCACCTAAATCTGCACCAAATCCCGCCTCAGTAACTACATAATCTGCCAACTTCAGGGCTGTTGTTGTGGCCATAACACTGTTACAACCATGAGCGATATTCGCAAATGGTCCACCGTGTATAAATGCAGGTGTATTCTCTAAGGTTTGAACTAAATTTGGTTTAATCGCATCTTTTAACAACAAACTGATTGAACCAGTAGCGCCGAGCTCATTAACCGTTACGGGCTGATTTTGATACGAATAGCCAATAATCATGCGGCCAATGCGCGTTTTCAGATCTTTAATGCCTGTAGCCAAACAGAGCACTGCCATGATTTCTGAAGCTACCGTGATATCAAAGCCATCTTCTCTTGGTACACCATTTGGCTTTCCACCTAAACCGATAACAACCTGTCTTAGCGCTCTATCATTCATATCGAGTACGCGTTTCCATGCGAGTCGTCTAGGGTCTAAATTAAGTGCATTTCCTTGATGAATATGATTGTCAATTAATGCAGAGAGTAAGTTATGGGCTGTTGTAACAGCATGAATATCTCCTGTAAAGTGAAGATTGATATCTTCCATAGGAACAACTTGAGCATATCCTCCGCCAGCTGCACCACCTTTAACGCCAAAGCATGGTCCCAAAGATGGCTCTCTAAGGGTTGTGAAGGTTTTTTTGCCAAGCTTATTGAGTCCCATACTCAAACCGATATTGGTTGTAGTCTTGCCTTCCCCTGCAGGAGTCGGATTTATTGCCGTGACGAGAATCAATTTCCCGTTTTTGTTTTCTTTTAGTGTCTCGATAAACTCGAGATTGACCTTTGCCTTATAATGACCATAAGGTTCTAGTGCATCCTCTGATATCCCCACTTGCTTCGCGACTTCAACAATACGCAACATCTTCGCTTGTTGAGCGATTTCAATATCTGATAAAAACGCCATAATTATAACCGCCTTTCATCTGTTATTCACGATAAGTCTATTATACCACCAAAGAGACTTTTCAAAGCGCTATTTATCAACACTTCAACTATATAAAGCACGCATGGCACTGCATACACAAAAACCAGCTTTTGACTTCAGCTGGCTTTTGAATGCATTTAAATAGAAAGTGAATGCGACTAAATTTTTAACAGTGCGTCTACCATTTCGATTAACTGACCGATTTCTGGTTTTGACATCTGCGCATCGGCACCTACAGCTTCACCTTTATGTCTGAGTTCACTGGTGATGAGCGAGGAGAATATAATGACAGGTAAAGTCGAGAGGATTCTGTGCTCTTTGATCTGTCTAGTCAATGTGTGTCCATCAAGACGTGGCATTTCAATATCTGTGATTAGCAAATGCGCCTCGGATTGATAATCTTTACCCTTTCTATCCACAAGATCCATGAAATAGTCGAGTGCTTCTTGCCCATCATTGAAAAATCGCATATTTGTATAACCCGCCAATGTAAGGGTGTCCAATAGAACACGTCTGATCATTGGTGAATCATCTGCTAATACGAGCAAGTGCTGGGATCGGTCCTTTTTTTCTATATGTTGCATGCGTTCGACACTGATACCCGTCTGAGGACTAATATCCATTACGATTCTTTCGAAATCGAGCAACATATAAATTTTGTTGTCCAAATTGATGTTTGCAATAACAAGACTTTGATCTAGAAGTTCGTCTGGTTTATTCATATCTGCCCATCGAATGCGATGAATTCCAAGGACCTCGTCTACACAGAATGCCACTTTAATTTGATTGAATTCACAAAGCAGGGTCATTTTATTCTCAGTATCAGTGAACCCTCTTTTTTCTAGTACATGTTGCAAATCGATAACCGTAACGACCTCGCCACGTACCAGTGTTAGACCCATTATGGAAGGATTGGCATTGGGCACTTTAGCCGTTTCACCGAGTTGTAAGATTTCTCTGACTTTTACCACATTAATGGCATAATGCTTGCCATTGACTTTGAACTTTAGTATCTCCACCTCACCGGTGCCGGTTTCTAACAATATGCCTCTTTTGTCCATGAATTGAGCCTCCTCATCACTGTATCGTGCGTTCTACGTGACTTCAGTTCGAGTATACCCAATTTCACACCCTAAAAACAAGGGATTGACAAGGAATATTTAAATTATGCCCATTTCTTTCCCGACCTTTTCAAATACAGTGACAGCCTGATCTAATTGGGTCTTAGTATGTGCCGCAGTTACCATACAACGCACGCGACCCGTGCCCTTGGCTACTGTTGGGAATACAATACCTGAAACAAACACCCCATTCTCCAACATTTTTTTTGAAAACGCCATCGTTGTCGCCTCATCGCCAATGATAACTGGTGTGATTGGGGTTTCTGATTGACCCGTATTAAAACCTAATGCGCTCATTTTTTCCTTGAAATAGCGTGCATTATCCCAAAGCGCATCTGAATACTCGGAAGTTTCCATTAGAATTTTTACAGCCTCTATGATTGCACCTACTGCTGCTGGTGGCAAGGCTGTAGAGAATAGAATAGGTCTGCCTCGGTGATTTAACCACTCTTGTGTCACGCGTTTTCCAGCCACATAGCCTCCGATGACTCCGATGGCCTTCGATAAAGTGCCTATTGTAAAGTCAACACGACCGTGTAGGCCAAAGTGGTCTACGGTACCTCGACCATTTTCACCTAATACACCGGATCCATGGGCATCATCCACATAGGTCATTGCCTCGTACTTCTCAGCCAGCGCTACAATTTCAGGGAGTTTGGCAATATCGCCATCCATACTAAAAACCCCATCTGTGATAATGAGCATATTGCGATACTTCGACTTATTCTCGCTCAATACTCTCTCTAGGTCAACCATATCACTGTGCTTATAAACTGTTTTATCTGCACGTGACAAACGCGCGCCATCGATAATAGAAGCGTGATTCAACTCGTCAGATATGATGAGGTCTCCCTTTTCTGCAATGGCCTGGATTGCACCAGCGTTGCAATTAAAGCCTGAAACCAAGCAATGTAAACGGAATTTGACTTGATT
>CALFXQ010000129.1 GCA_937958285.1 uncultured Fusibacter sp.
TCAGCATAAACTCAATCTAATTGGACGTTTTTGCACTGCTGTAGATTTCATTTGCAAAACTTAACGGATCACTTCCAAGTTCTTTCTCTAGACTAGTGCCTCTTAGTTGGTATTCAAGCGCCATGCCTATTAAATCACTTTGAATCATTTGCGTCTGAAAAGAATTAATTCTAACGACACTTAACCTTTTAATCGTATTGCTCACAAGCTTTTGGTCATTACTGGAGAGTTGCTTGAGTTGGACTGTATTCTGTCTTTTTAGTGCTTTCAACGGATTATTAAACATTTATGCCTCCATAATAATTTTATCTACCGAGTTTTTAACATCATTCCAAACATCAATAAACGCTAACAACATGGCTTCTCCCAAAGATGTTAACCTGTAATATTTTCTCTTTGGACCAAAAGGAGATTCTTTAAAAGAGGATGATACAATTTTCTTCGTTTCCAGTCGAACGAGTAATGGATAAATTGTCCCCTCTTTTACTTCAGTAAATCCATAATTTTGAAGCTTACTGACAATTTCATATCCGTATGTTTCCTCTTTGCTGATAATCTTCAATATGCATCCTTCTAAAGTGCCCTTCATAAGTTGAGAACGATCAATCATCACATCACCTACCTTGTTATACATAGTATCGCAACTACATTGTAATGCATAGTAGTCTCTGTTGTCAATATTTACTTTCTTGTCTTAATACTTACTGTAATTGCTATGTTTCAAAAAAGAAACCGCACCTAGACGCCAATCGCCTAGGTGCGGTTTCTGCTTGTGTGTTGAACCTTTGTTGTTGTTGCTATGCAAAGTCCAAAGGACTAATGCGAAAATCAAAAGTACACTTTCAGTGCAAGTATTTGAAGCATCTGAGTAGTACAAGATAAAGTTGCGCAAGATGACAGCTTACCTCTTGCGTGGCTTCTTGGGAACCATGTGGATTGCCGCATTCTTAAGTCCTAGAGTAGCTTCTACAAAGGCCTCGGACAAAGTTGGATGGGCGTGAATCACACCTGCAATATCCGCAACTGTCATGCCCTTAGAGATGGCAAGAGCACCTTCGTGAATTAAGTCGGAGGCGTGAGGTCCAAGAATGTGAACGCCAGCAATTTTTCCATCCACCTCGAGGACTTTAACAAAGCCGTCACCTTCGCCGAGGCTTAGGGCTTTTCCATTTGCTGCAAACATAAACTTCGAACTCTGATATTCTACACCCTTTGCCTCAAGTTCAGTTTCTGTTGCACCGACGCTGGCCACTTCTGGAAAGGTAAAGACACAGCTTGGCACTACAGACTGATCGATATGAGGCTCTTCGCCTAAGAGGCGCTCCACCACTTCAATACCTTGATGAGAGGCAACATGGGCAAGCATCCACAATCCATTTACATCGCCAATGGCGTAAATATTTTCAACATTTGTGCGGAATTGTGCATCGACGGTGATTCCCTTTTTATCAAAGGCAACCCCTGCAGCCTCCAAACTGAGTCCTTGAATATTTGGTGCACGGCCAACAGACATCAGAACCGCATCGGCCTCGTAAATTTTCTCGCCTTTTTTGTCTTCTGCTGTAACAGTAAACACACCATTGTTCTCTACAATCGCTTTAACGGCGACCTTTGTATCGATGGCAATACCCATTTTCTTGAGGCTCATGGCCAAACGCTTTGTAAGGTCTGCGTCTAGGAAAGGAAGAATATTGGGGGCAAAGTCAATAACGGTTACTTCTGAGCCAAACATGCGGTAGATGCCGGCAAATTCAATGCCAACAACACCGCCACCAACTACGAGGAGGCGCTTTGGGATTTCTTTTAGTTCGAGCATTTCGTTAGAAGTGAAGATGCCCGGATGATCTGCACCGGGGATTGGAATTTGAATGGGCTTAGAACCTGTGGCGACAATGATGTGATCCGCCGTCAATGTTCTCTCGCCATCTGGTGTAGAAACCACCACCGTATTGGCATTTTCAAATCTCGCGATTCCGCGCACGAGCTCAACGCCATTGGCCTCAAGAAGCTGTACAATACCGCCAACTAAATCGCTAACAACTTGTTCTTTTCTTGAGCGAATTTTGTCGAGATTGATATTGAAGTGATCCATCTCTATGCCAAACGCATCTGCTTGGTGTAGGGTATGGATGATTTCAGCGTTGCGATACAACGCTTTTGTGGGTATGCACCCACGATTTAAGCATGTGCCGCCCACCTCGTCGCGCTCTACCAAATACACCTTTGCGCCTAATTGCGCCGCGCGAATGGCCGATTCATAGCCACCAGGACCAGCACCAATAATGATGATTTCTTTCACCTTTTGCCTCCAAAATCGTTAAAAAAGCCAAATTTGGCCCGAAGAAAGTGCGGACAAGAGCCCGCACTTTTATCAGTGCCTATTTGTGCTAAAGTGCAATAGCACTTATTTTATTTTGTCCACTTAAGAATCATGTCTTTTGCAGCTTTAACTTCGTCAATGCGCTTCACATTTGTAGTGTGTGGCGCTGACTTGAGAAGTTGAGGCTGTTCGTCGGCCTCTTTGCGAATTTGAAGCATAATGTCCACAAAGCGGTCGAGGGTTTCAAGACTTTCAGTTTCTGTTGGCTCTATCATAATTGCTTCTTTGATGATCAGTGGGAAGTAAACAGTTGGTGGATGCACGTTAAAGTCTAACATGCGCTTTGCAACGTCTAGAGTGCTTACTTCTGCCATATCTTTGCTCACACCGCCCAATACAAACTCGTGCTTGCACACTTCGTCGATTGGCAAATAGTAGTGGTCTTTGAGGCAAGCCATCAAGTAGTTTGCGTTGAGTACAGCCATCTCAGAAGCTCTTGTTAATCCCTCAGCACCCATGGTTTTAATGTACGTGTAAGCACGTACTAAAATACCGAAGTTGCCGTAGAAGCCTTTTACTTTGCCAAGAGAATCAGGGCGGTTGTCGTTTAAGATGTAGGTGCCATCTGCCTGCTTTTGAACAACGGGCACAGGCAAAAATTCTCTTAAATCTTCACGGACGCCAACTGGGCCAGCACCTGGACCACCACCGCCGTGAGGCGTAGAGAAAGTCTTGTGCAGGTTGTAGTGAAGCACGTCGAAACCCATGTCGCCAGGTCGCGCTTTACCCATAATGGCATTCATATTCGCGCCATCGTAGTACAACAAGCCACCAGCTTCGTGCACTAAATCCGCCACTTCTTTGATGTTCTTTTCGAACAAGCCAAGAGTTGAAGGATTTGTGAGCATTAAGCCCGCTACTTCGTCGTTAAGTGCTGCTTTTAGCGCCTCAAGGTCGATGTGACCGTGATCGTCTGACTCAATCTCTACAATTTCAAAACCCGCAACAAAAGCCGATGAAGGATTTGTGCCGTGGGCTGAATCAGGCACGATGATTTTAGTACGCTTAAGATCGCCGCGCTTTTCGTGGTATTTTTTCATTACCAGCAAGCCTGTGTGTTCGCCATGAGCGCCCGCTGCAGGCTGCAAAGTAACCTCTGCAAGGCCCGATACTTCAGCAAGCATACCCTGTAGTTCGTACATCATAGCAAGCGCACCCTGCACAGTATCTACAGGTTGGTAAGGGTGAAGATTTTTAAAGCCAGGCAATGCAGCCATATTCTCGTTAATTTTTGGGTTGTACTTCATTGTACAAGAGCCGAGTGGATAGAAGCCGCCATCTAGGCCGTAGTTGAGCTTAGAAAGATTTGTATAGTGACGAATCACGTCGATCTCACTAACTTCTGGCATTACCACTTCTTCATCTGAAAGCAAGTGCTTTGGCAGTATATCTTCCATGCATTTTTCTTCTACATCGCACGCAGGAAGTCTATAAGCTACGCGATCCTCAGAAGATAATTCAAAGATGAGTTTATCGTAGAACATTATAGAATCACCTCCAACGCTTGGACAAATGCATCCATTTCTTCGCGCGTACGCTTTTCAGTGACGGCGATGAGCATTGCATTTCCAAGCTCAGGATATTCTTTAGACAAATCGTAACCGCCCAAGAAACCCTTCTCCACCAACTGATGATTGACCTGCGCGACAGGCTTATCCATTGTTATGACAAACTCTTTAAAGAATGGGTCATTAAATGGCTTTTGCACCTTGCCCGTTGCCAAAAGTCGCTCTTGCAAATAGTGCGCCTTAGAAAGACACTGATTTGCCACTTCTTTGAGGCCTTTTTTTCCCATTGTCGACAAGTAAATAGTCGCACGAACAGCCAATAGACCTTGATTCGAACAAATATTTGAAGTTGCTTTAAATCGGCGAATATGTTGCTCACGCGCTTGTAAAGTCAAAACAAATGCGCGCTTGCCTTCTGAATCTACAGACTGACCACAAATACGACCCGGCATTTTTCTAGCTAAATCTTCTTTAGCAGAAATAAAACCAAGATATGGGCCGCCAAAGTTCATGTAGTTTCCAAGTCCTTGACCTTCGCCAACTGCAATATCTGCCCCGATTTCCGAGGGCTTTCTGAGGGTGCCGAGAGAGATTGGATCTACTGCCATTATGAACTTGGCCTTCGATTCACGGGTTACTGTTTCGAGAGCTTTTGCATCTTCAATTACGCCTAAAAAGTTAGGGCTTTGAATAATCACACCACCAACATTTTCTGCGAGTTTCGAACGCAAGTTGTTTGGGCAAGTATGACCATCATATAAATCGACTTCCACCACATTGAGGTTTCTGTACTTAAAGTATGTTTTAAGCACTTGTCTGCTCTCTGGGTGAACGCCTTTTGAAATGAGAATGGTATCTGATTTACGCACTGCGCTAATCGCCATTAACGCCGCTTCTACGACAGCTGTTTGCTGATCGTAAAGAGATGCATTAGCAATTTCCAGACCCGTGAGGTTCGATACCATTGTTTGGTACTCAAAAATGGCACGCAGTGTACCTTGTGAAATCTCTGGCTGATATGGCGTATATGATGTATAAAACTCTTGACGCGAGGTCAGGTGATCGATAATGCTTGGAATATAGTGATCATAAGCACCAGCACCTAAAAAGCACACGAGTTGATCTGTGTTTTTATTTTGTGCGGCAAGCCCGCCCATTAAACGCGTAACCTCTAGCTCTGACTTTGGCGCATCGAGATTTAAACGTCTATTGAGCTTCACTTCGCTTGGGATGTCTCTAAAGAGTTCATCCACATGCTCAATCCCAATGCGACCGAGCATTTTTTGCTCGTCTTTTAGGCTATTGGGGATGTAGGGGAACATTATGCCTCCTCGTTGCAGAACGCTTCGTACGCCTCAGGTGTCATTAATGAATCTAATTCTGATTCATCAGAAATTTCTACTTTTACTAACCAGTTTTCGAATGCGTCTTCGTTGAGCAATGATGGCTCGTCGTCGAGTGCTTCGTTCACAGCGAGAATTTTGCAAGTGATTGGCATATAAGCATCTGATGCAGCTTTAACAGACTCGATTACGGCAAATTCGTCGCCTTCGCCAAATGTTTCATCAGCTTCTGGAAGCTCGACAAATACAATATTGCCAAGCGCATGCTGTGCATAATCTGTAATGCCGATGTACGCCTTGTTGCCTTCGACTTTTACCCACTCGTGGTCTTTTGTGTAAAGTAGATCTTTCAATACTTTCATGGTTTTCCTCCCAAATAGTAACGTTTTCCGGGCCCCCTATGGACACCTACGCTTACATTATACCGTGTTTTTTAAAAACGGACAGCCACTATTTTTTGTAGCTTTTCTTGTAGAAGCGCTTGGCGACCACAATGGCCTTTTTTGTCTTTTTGCGTATTTGAATCTCGATCTCTGAGCCCATTTCTGTAAGTCCATTTTTAATTAGTGCAAGACCCACAGTTTTGCCCGTAGATGGCGAGAAATACCCCGTTGTAACATGGCCTACAATTTCGCCACCCACTAAAACTTCGTATCCGTGACGCGGAATGCCATTCTCTGTCATTTCAAAGCCTACAATTTTCTTGCTAAGTCCATTTTCCTTTTGGTTGACAAGTGCAGCCTTACCCACAAAATCTCCGGCTTCAAGTTTGACAAACATTCCAAGGCCCGCTTCGAGTGGAGAAATATCTGGTCCTAACTCATTGCCGTAAAGCGGTAGAGCCACTTCAAAGCGCAGTGTATCGCGGCATCCTAATGCTGCAGGTTTAATACCCTCTTCTTTGCCTACTTCGAGTATGCGATTCCAAACTTGTGTAATGTGCTCTGGTGCTGCATAAACTTCGAAACCGTCTTCACCCGTGTATCCCGTTCTAGAGACAAGGCAAGGAATGCCATCGACTAAAACATCGCGCTTGCAATAAAAAAATGCAATCTCAGATAAATCCGTTTCAGTGAGCTTTTGAAGAATTTTTTCTGCAACTGGACCTTGGATCGCCACTTCTGCAACGGCGTCGCTCACATTGACCACTTGTGCATTAAAGGGCTCTGCGACCTTTAACATCCACGCATAATCTTTGTCTATATTTGAAGCGTTTATAACGAGATAGAAATGCTCTTGATTGAATCGATATACTAAGAGGTCATCTACCGTGCCGCCGTCTTCGTAGCACATATGCGTATAAAGGACTTGATTGTCTACAAGGGCCGTTACGTCGTTTGATACTAAATAATCAACAAACTTAAGCGCCTCAGGACCCTTAACATCTACTTCGCCCATGTGCGAAACATCGAACAATCCCGCTTGCTCGCGCACAGCTGTATGCTCATCCACAAGGCCTGTGTACTCAATTGGCATTTCCCAACCAGCAAAAGGCACCATTTTTGCCCCTAAGGCGACATGTGCCTCATAAAGTGGGGTGCGTTTCAAATTTTCTGTGGTTTCCATCCCATTCCTCCTGTCTCATCTATCATGACTAGGTTGACCTTTAGATGCATCAAAGACCTCTAGCGCATTGAACGAACTTCTTACAAACGGCCCTGAAGCAACGGCTTTAAAACCCATAGCCTTACCTTCATCTTCGTAAGCCTTAAAACTTTCTGGTGTAACATACTCGACAATTTCCAAGTGTTTTTCTGAGGGTCTTAAGTATTGACCTATTGTAAAGATATCGCATTTTACAGCACAGAGATCCGACATCAACGCCAAGACTTCGTCGTGTGTCTCTCCTAAGCCCACCATAATGCCAGACTTTGTATAGATGCTTGAATCGATGGCCTTTACATTGGCGAGTAGTTCTAGCGACCGCAAATAAACCGCTTGAGGTCTTACATCGCTGTAAAGTCTCTCAATTGTTTCGAGATTGTGACCAATCACGTCGGGCTTTGCCTCTGCAATCACACGTAAATGATTCACATCCCCTTGAAGATCTGGAATCAGTACCTCCACAGTAGTTTCGGGTCTAATGGCCTTAATTGCCCGTATCACATTGGCAAAATGTTCTGCACCATTGTCTGGCAGATCATCCCGAGTTACAGATGTGATGACCACATGCTTAAGTCCCAATTCTTCTACTGCATTTGCGATATGCATCGGTTCGTCATAATCTACGGCCATTGGCGTCTCATAACTCACATTGCAAAAGTTGCAATTGCGCGTACAGTTCTTCCCTAAAATCATAAAGGTCACTGATTTGGCCTTAAAACAAGTACCCTTATTGGGGCATTTTGCTTCATGGCAAACTGTATGCAAATGCTTATTGTGTATTAAACGCTCCATGCTTCTCAAGGCCTGCGCCTCGGGCTTGGCAATTTTAAACCATTCCGGTAAGCGTTTTCTTGGCATATAGACACCCCTTTTAAATAAAAAAAGGATATATGGGTACGCTTAAAAAGCGCCATATATCCTCTGTACCCTAACCTGAGAGTTTTAGTCCGAAAACTTTGCCCCGTTGGTGCAGCTTTTAAAAAGCCGACTCTCCAGAGATTCATCAAACGGCGATATATTTACCTGAAAGTTTCTCCGTACGTGTTGGCCACACTCTGGATTGCCTCGTCGGTCGACTATTTAAAGTCATTTCTCGCGATTCTCATCTGAACCCGTATTCATTTTTAGATTTGTTTCTCTTCAATGCAATTATATGAGATGTTTACACGCCATGCAAGTTTTTTTTTCGTATCAATTATCGTTGGGTTCTACTTTACACCACTGGCAGATTTGTTTACAATAAACCTGTAGGAGGTCTAATATGCTCGGATTATTCGGTAAAAAAGACGTTAAAAAAGATGCAAAAGTCAGCAGCGGCGGACTTCAAATCACAAAAGATTGGGCCTCTGTCATTAAAGAAGTCAAGAGGCAGCGTGCAATATACTGCCAAAATAAAGGCATGAGCATTAGTGAAATGGGCAAAGACTTGGCCCATATCGAACGCAAATCTAAAATGTACTTCAATTTTGCCATCGATGCTCTAAGGGCGGGTAAAAGTGCAGAAGAAGTGTACAAAGATCTTGCCACAAATCACGTTGGTGGTGAAATGGACAAACAAATACTCGAGGGCCTATTTGTCAAAAAATAAGCCATATCAGAAAGTGTGACAGCAATGGCTCTAAACACCAGTGAAAACCCTGCAACATGTGACCTTATCACATGTTGCCAACTAAGAAATCTAAGTGATCATCCCCTGGATTCAAGACCCCTAATCAGTGAGCGCTTCTTGCCTTTTCCAACTACACCGCACGCTGAACTCGCCCATTATTATCACAACTACAATTCCGATGTACACGACTTAAATCTAACAAATCTGTTGATTTGGGCCCAGAGACACGACCTTCATTACTTTGTCGTGAATCACTACATCATCTATGTTTATTACCCAAGAGATTCAGAGCATGTGTACTTTTCTGAACCCGTCGGTGACACGAGCCAATCCGATCAACTCCTAGAAACCCTGAAACAAATTGTACAGTGGTGTACTTCAGAGTCAATTCCCATGCGCTTTAGACGCATCTCTAATCGGTGTCGCGATTTACTGCTAACACTACGTCCAGATGCTGCGGTAGAACCCATTCCAGATGCATACGACTACTGTTATTTAACATCTGATCTTGCAAATTTATCTGGTAATCGATATCACAAGAAAAAGAATCATCTCAATCAATTTCAAAAGAAGCACGAAGGGCGCTACCAAATCCACGCTATCAATTCCGAAAATGCCAAAGATGCACTACAAGTGGCTACAAACTGGTGTAAAGAAAACGGATGTCGAGGCGACTACGACCTTTGTTATGAATATCGAGGCATTGCGTATTTGCTAAATAGATGGCCACACTTCTCTTCTTTCAAAATAGAAGGTGTCGTCGTATACGTCGACGATCAACCGGTGGCCTTTTCTCTGGCTGAACCCTGGACCAACGACACTTTATTGGTTCATATTGAAAAAGGCGATACCAATTACCCTGGCATTTATGCCGCTGTTAATAATGCGATGGCCAAGCAAGCAATGGACCGCTTCAAGTACTTAAACCGCGAGCAAGACATGGGTATAGAGGGGATTAGAAAGGCAAAGCTATCGTATTTGCCTAGCCATTTGATCGAGAAAAGTAATCTGACTTTATAACCGCATATGCGTTTAAGAAACCAGAGTAGACATTAATACTCTGGTTTCATTTTTGTCTTTATTCAAACTTCAATGGCCAAGAAAAAAGGCACACCTAGGGGGATGTGCCTTGAGAAAGGGATTATAAAAAAGTAAAGGGGGGGTTGTGATTACTTAGTTATTAACATGCATTATTGCTTATTTCTATCTCCTAGAACAGCTTTAACTGTGCGAACAGACTTATTCTCACCTTTAACCTCGAGGGTTATAGAATCACCGACCTTTTTTGAAGAAATAATGTCGATTAAGGCTTCCATTGAATCTACTTGTTTTCCATCAACTTTGGTGATTACATCGCCCTTAACAAGACCTGCTTTTGCAGCGCCACTGCCTGGAACTACTTCGCTAACCATAACGCCGACGGGTATACCATAGGTTTCGGAAATTTCAGAGTTGATATCTTGACCAGCAATACCAAGGTAAGGTTTAGAAACATAGCCCTTTTGGAGTATTTCCTGAATTAGAGGCTTCACTGTATTAATCGGAATGGCAAATCCAATGCCCTCAACTTCTTGGTCGGCAATTTTTACAGTATTAATGCCTATAACTTCACCTTTTCCGTTAAAGAGCGCGCCACCACTGTTGCCAGGGTTAATCGCTGCATCTGTTTGAATAAGGTTGAAATTTCTACCTGAAAGTCTAAGACTTCTGTCGATGCCACTGACCACACCAACTGTTACTGTGTCGTCGTATCCAAGAGGATTGCCAATGGCAATTGCCATTTCACCTACGCGAATTTTGTCGGAGTCACCAAAGACAACTGTTGGTAAATTGGCCAATACCGATTGAGGTAAGTCCTTTAGTGCAACTTTTATAACAGCGATATCTGCATCTGGGTCGGTGCCAACTACAATTGCCTTTGCAGATGTTTCTCGATTAAATGCCACATTTAAACTTGTTGCATCTTCAATAACATGATTATTAGTAACAATCAAAACGGAATCTTTGTTGATGTTAAAGATTACACCAGTACCTGAACCAGATGCTTCGTACTCGTTAAAGAAAAAATCATTCTGAACCATCTGACTGGTTATTGATACTACTGCGCCACCCAGACGGTCCACCATATCTGGAATGGACTCGCTGATACCATAATCGGCTTTTACGCGCTTAACACTAGAAGCATCTAAATAGTACGCACCTGCTACACTAGAGCCATCTTGTAAAGATAGGTTTCCGGCCCAATAGTATCCAACACCAGTCATAGTGCCAGCGAGCATTGCAGCAACCATAATTACTGCAACCCAACCCGCTACATGGCGTTTTTTTGGCGTTTTTTGTGGTCTAATGTCTTGATCTCTATAAACGCTTTTCCCACTCAAATCTATCGTTTCAGCTTCTAGAACCACGTCGACACTTTGTTCATCAGCACCTTGTTTATCTTGATTCACATCTTGTACTTCAGCTTGTAAACCTTCTTTATCTGCATCATCTTGCTCAACTAATGGTGCATCTTCTTTACTAAATTTTGGTTGAAGCTGTTGATCTGTTTCTTGGAATCCCTTGTAGTCGACCATATATTGTCCTCCAAACATTTAAATTGAAAGTATGTATTGGCCCAACAGCAGTGGGCCACCAATTCCATAATGTTTAACTGCTACTCAATGACAATTTCTCGGGTATTGCTCTTTAGCGGTTGCTTATGAAGCACCACTTTGAGCACACCATTGTTAAATGAAGCGGAAATGGCATCGGGATCGATATTGTCTACAAAAAAGCTGCGCTTAAAGTCACCACAATAACGTTCTCTTCGTATAAAGTGCTCTTTCTTATCTTCGTTCAAATCAACGCGATGTGCTGAAATAGTCAATTGTTGATCTTGATAAGACAACTTGACGTTATCTTTGTCAAACCCCGGAAGATCCGCTTCGATGACATAACAATCGCCATCGTCGATCACATCCACTGAAAATCCCGATAGCCTCTTTTCCAACTTGTTTAACGAAGTGTATGGATCTTCATTAAAAAAGCTTTCGAAAAACTGATCGAAAATATCCTCAGATTTTGCCATGGTGTTCACTTTTCGCAGTGGTCTTACTGGAACAAGTTTAAACATAAAATACCTCCTTAATATTGAGATGTAATCTATTAAAAACCGCTATGCGGTTTTTCCCGGAAGAAGGGGGACAAGAATCTTCGCCTAAATAGGGGGAAGGAAAAGACTCTTGTTTTGGTTACATCTTTATTATAGGAGGTATGTTTGAAAAATCTGTGAACGATTTATGAATTTTTATTACCGTTACTAAATGTACTTCTAGTCATTGAAAATACAAACATCACTCCGAGATATTGATTTGAGTAAACGTCGATTTTCTCACCGTGGGCATCTAAAATCTCTTTAACGATGGCCAAACCTAATCCAGATGATTTTTTTTCTAAACCTCTGGAATGATCACCTTTCGAAAAGCGTTGCCATATTTGACTTAACTGGTCCTCTGGAATGCTCGTTCCAGTATTGCGTATTCCGATGAGTATTTTCTTGTCTTTGATATCTGTAAGCAATTCTATTGTGCCATCGTCGTTGACGAACTTAACAGCATTATCCATTAAATTGTAAATTACTCTTTCAATTAGCTGCATGTCTCCCTCAACTCTTACATCGCCCGTGGCAAGTCGTGTAGTCACTTCTACACCCTTTTCTAAAATGCGCGCTTCAAAGCGATCGAGGATGTTCAGCAGCATCTCGTGTACGTCAAAGTCGGAAACATTGAGCTCTACAGATTCATTTTGAATCTTTGATAAATCTAAAATATCGTTGATTAACTTAGTAAGTCGATCTGCTTCGTCTTTCACAATATTTAAATATTTCTCCCACTTTTCTGGAGGAATAGTTCCATCGAGAATACCCATGGTATAACCCTTTATCGAAGTAATTGGAGACCTTAGATCGTGGGAGAGATCGGAGATAAATTTTCTTCTGGTATCTTCCATATTTTTGAGCTCAGTGGTCATCTGATTGAAGTTGCGACACAACTCTCCAACCTCATCTGAGCGTGTTGTATCGAAGGCATAGTCGAAATTTCCCTTGGCAACAAACTTAACGCCTTGATTCAAGCGCTTAATATCGTCAGAAATTCGCTTGGCAAAGAAGAATAATGTAATACCAGCGTATAGAGATGCCAACATCAGCGTAAAAATTGCAAAGCGATTTATGTCTGTAACGGTCTTATTGATAAATGGAAGCGACTTATTAAGATATAAGACAAAGATACGTTCACCAGAAACTTCTATAGGATAAATGAGTGTATAGTATTGATTCTCTGGCAAATTGATGTAGTTTGCAGCTCTAAAGATTGGCTTCCCGGTATTTAAAACCGATTGAATTTCGTTGATATCCAATTCTTTTTCTATTAAATCAATGTCTGCACCTTCTTCAGTGACGACCATGTTGCCACCACTTGGAACAATCCAAACCTTTAAACTTGCATAGCGCTCTAAGCGGTAGAGCTCGTCGCGCACACTTTGAATGGGCAGTGTACTAGCAGAGTACAGATCGCTCAAAAGCTGATTAAAGTCTTTTGCCAAACGATTAAGTTCGCTCTCAGTTTGGTCGATGATATATGTTTTATAGGCAAGATTTAAACCAGAGGTGAGCAATATAAATCCAACCACTATCACGCTCACACTTATAATCAACAACTTCGTATATATTGTCTTCATGGTACCTCACTTGGAGAACTTATAGCCCACACCCCATACCGTTTTAATTTCCCAAGGATCCTCTTGATCAAATTTTTCTCTTAGTCGCTTTATATGAACATCTACAGTCCGCGTATCGCCATAATAATCGAATCCCCAAATTTGATCGAGAAGTTGTTCTCTGGTAAAGACGCGGTTAGGATGCTTCACAAGATGCGTCAATAACTCCAGCTCTTTGGGCGGCAATTGAAGTGTCGTTCCATGATAAACCACCTGAAACTGGTCGAGATCAACAGTAAGGTGCGGTAAAATCAATACATTCTCGAGTGAGTCTTTGTCGTTTGTGCGTCTAAGAACCGCTTTTACCCTAGCGAGAAGTTCTTTGGGTTCGAAGGGCTTAACTAGGTAATCATCGGCTCCCAATTCAAGTCCCAGTACGCGATCGAAGGTTTCACCTTTGGCTGTAAGCATAATTACAGGTAACTTGGAGATTCGACGCACTTCTTTTAATACTTCGTAACCATCCATCATAGGCATCATAATATCTAGAACCATCAAAAGAGGCGCTTCGTTTTTTATAGCAGCAAGCACCTGAGGTCCTGAGTGATAGACTCTCACCTTGTAACCCTCACGCTCAAAATACAATTGGATCAGTTCCGCAATATTGGGGTCGTCATCTACTACATAAAGCAGTTTTTCCATTTTCATACCCTCCTGCTGCCATTGAATCAAAAAAACATGAACAAACAATGAACATGAAAACGCCCCAAGGTGTGATCAACTTGGGGCTTACATGTTTAAGAACTAATGACATCCCCTTGTTGATAGCAACGTACCATTGTCAAGATCGAATCAGAAGCTTTTGTCATGCGTTTCATTATAGTATTAACGCCAATATAAGAAAGTATCATGCTTAAAAAACCAGCACCAAGTCCAATAAAATCACCAGATAAGCCATTTGCCTCAGCTTGGGCGTATCCTATAAAAACACCTAAAACAAAACACAGAAGCGGTACTGTGTACAGTAGAAAACTCAACTTAACCAATTGAGCACTTTGCATAGAGAGCTCCACCCGATCCCCCACATGGGCAGACAGGGTATTGGAGACCTGAACAACCATACTTTGTACATTGCAACTGCCTGAGCAACTTGAACACTTATCGCCGCACTCAGATGGGCGAATGACTGATACATGGGCAATATCGCCTACTACACTTATAACAAATCCGTTTTTTTCCACGTAAACCTCCTGGCAGAGAATGATTCTTTATCTCACTATTACCCGATTTCGTCTCTCCCAATCACGAGGAAGCAAATATCATCTTCGTGTTTCTGAGGATTGAATGCACGCAAAAGATCTTCATCTACTAAACGCGTGACTACCTCTGCATTTAGATGTCCATTTTGTTTTAATAAGTCCCAAAGTTGTAATTCATATGCCCCTTGCTCTGTTTGAGCTTCTAGTAAACCATCTGTAAACAACAAAAGGTTTGAACCTGACTTTAAGTCTACAAAATCGTCGAGAAATAGGGTGCTGTCGTCGACTCCCAACATCATATTGCTCGATTCTCCAACTGAATGAACCTCTCCATCAATCATCTGCCAGGGATGGGGATGCCCCGCCCTCACAAACTTAAAAATGTGATCTTCAGTATCTAGAACGCCGTAGATTGCAGTGAGATATACCTCACCTAACATGGCGATCAACCGTCTATTGAGATTTCGAATAAAAGCCTTTGGATGATCCAGTAAGTGACGCGAGCCTTCTACCAGCGCTTTAATCATCGTAGTGATTAAGGCCGCAGGCAAGCCGTGTCCTACCACATCGCACATCAATATGCCCACGCGACTGTTGTCTATAACATAGATGTCGAACATATCGCCGCCAATAACATCTAGCGGGAAATATCTAAAGTCTATAGTGTACCCATTTAATCGCAATGACTTTTTGGGAATGATGCTCTCTTGCACGCGTTTTGCCAAGGTGAGATCGCGTTGAAATTTATCGTTCAATTTTGTAATCTCGGCATTTTGTTCGAGAACAGCGGCCTTTTTCTCTTCAATATTTGTCACGTCATCTATAATGAGCAGCGCATATTGTAACTCTTCTAAATGGAGCGATTTGATTGTATAGCGAAAGTACTTTCTCACGATTTCTCGATGGTGGACAAATTCGCGCTCCATTACTTTTGCACTACTTGCAAGCCCAGTTTCTAATGTGGTTTTGATATCTCTTCTAAGTTCACATTGCTTACAATACTCCGTCGTACCACATGGTGCATTATCTGTCCAACTGTAATAGCAACCGAGTACATTGCCGCATAGATGATTTTCTATTTGCGCATCTTCTAAACCCACCATTGACTTAAAGGCATTATTGAAGGCCATGACTTTATATGTGGGGTCGATGATAAACACCGCAGCATGCATTTGATCAAAGATTGCATTCATAAAAACTGGTGATGTCTTGATAGCCTCTATAACACTCATATGGACTCCTAGCTCACGAACCCGCTCCCAACCATAGATATGGTCACTAATGAGAAGACAAAAAAGATGGTTAACATCAGTATAATAATATTGTATGAAAGGTCGATGCTTCTGACAACCCCCACAAAGGATCTTTGCACAATTAAATACTTAAAAACAGGTACTGCGACAGCTACAACTATGAGATACTGAAAGATTTTTTGAACAAAAAAACCAGAATTAAGAAAATTGCCCAACAATCTAAACAATGTGTTTCCTTCGCCAAACCACAGATTGCCATAGCCGTCGAGGCCCGTCAATAAATTTAGACTAATCCCATCTAGCTGCCCCAATAAAATACATAAAGCACCCATTGTAATAAGCACTGCTATTTGATTCCACCGCAAAGGATAATGCGTAACTTTTAAAATAGAATCACGCTCTTTTTTTATGGGTTTAAAGGCATAGAATCCAACTTTTAAGAAAGATACCATCGTCCCGAGTGAAATAAAATAGAACAAAGGTCCACCGTACAGACCCTGATAACCACTACTTATGAGATGTTTGGAAACACTGCCACTGAACAGTGGTGCGCCAGTTATACTCAGCATCGCAATGACCAATGCAAAGGCCACCACCGGGCTTCGTTTCAATAGCGACCCGAAATTTGTAACCTGTCTGGACTTGTAAATCTCAATCAGCAACCCTGCAATGATAAATAGAAGGCTTTTAAAAATCCCATGACTAAATAGATGAAGCAGACCCCCACTGTATCCAGCCTCTGTGCCACTGTAAAATCCAATAAGCATCAATCCCACTTGCGAAATGGTATGATATGCCAATATTGCTTTAATATCTGTTTGCACGATGGCAAAGATAAACCCAAATATTGCAGTAATCATTCCCAGAATCTGTACAAATACATCGATGTCGATTGCAGCATCAAACAGCTGAGTGACCCTTAGTAAAAGATATACACCCGTCTTAACAAATATACCCGAGAGGATTGCCGATACGATAGAAGGTGCGGACGCTGTGCTGTGCGCCTTTGGCAACCAGCTAAACAAAGGCAACACTGCTGCTTTTAAACAGGCCGCTGCAAACATCAACGCAAAGGGCAAATAGAGCGGTGACACCAGGGTGACTTGAAGCATATCTCTCTCTATTCCACTTAAATCAAAACGACCAAAGTGTTTATAGATAAATGCGATACCAAAGACAAAGAAGGCCATGGCCACCATATTTACAAGTAAATACACCATGCCGTCGTACATTGCCATCGCATCTTTTTTGTACATAATCATTATACAAACGAGTATTGTTGCCACTTCTACTAATAGATAGATATTAAAGAGATCATTAGATAAGAAAATTCCATTAATAATGCCCTGTAGCGTCAAGTAGAGAAAATTAAAGCGCCCATCCATGTAAAGCTTATGGTAGTTAAACAGCAGCAGTAACCAAAATAGTAAATTGCTCAGCACGAGCATAACACTGGATAAGCGATCCAGTCGAAGCGTCATACCCAGTGGCAGAGGCATCTTTGACAACTGCTCAAGCATTTGCGGTGTCTCAGTAAGTACCTGAAGATAAAACAAACTCATCACAAATAAGGTGGCTTGAATAAAAAAAACCAAATACTTCACGCTTTTTTTATCCCACAAGTAGCTTATAATTCCAAGGCCTATTGGCAGAAAGACCATGCCGATTAAGGGCATAGTGGCTGGCCAGGTTAACACATTGGTCATGGCATCTCTCCCCGCTTTCTGCGTACCTTATTCCAGTTTGTAGAGCCATAATTGTGATAGAGCGTGATAAACATTGTGAGACTCACCGCTGTTACAGATATACCGATCACGACTGCAGTGATCATGAGCGCATGTGGCACTGGGTCTGTCGGTAAGTGGGCAAATTGACGGGCAATTGGTGCTGGCGAATTCTCACTGGCATTGATGGATACAAAAAACAAAATAATTGCCACCTGAAGGATGCCAATGCTCATAATGGACTTAATGATATTGCGCCTTGCAACTAAGCCATATAGACCGATCAAAAAAAGGAGGATTGCAGTGTTTTCTCCATTGATATGAGCC
>CALFXQ010000130.1 GCA_937958285.1 uncultured Fusibacter sp.
CACCTGGCTCAATGTATCTCCCAATAGCTATATGCTCACCATGGGCAAAAAAGTCTGGCATACCCAAACGGGAAAAACCATTGGATACGCCTTTTTTAATATGGCCCCAGAGCAGCTAACTACTGGCTTTCAGCAAGACCTCGCCACATACCACCTAGTAGACGACACCCATCTTATCTTTCCAGGAAGCGATCAAAGCATCGCCCAACAAGTGGCAGATGCGATGTCAGATGCCTCCACGCGCCTTATCGATGGCCGACTAATGGTCAAGGTCCCCTTAAAACACGGCAATCTATCCATTATTGGATATGGCGACTTAGCGGCACATACTCCAGACCTTCGCATCGTCACCACACTGCTTATTTTAGCAGCAGTGATGACCCTTGTGGTACTCGGTCTCTTTAGCTGGTTTAGTCAGCAGTTTATTGTAAGGCCCGTAAAGACCCTGCACTTAGGTGTAGAAGCCATCTCAGAAGGTAACTTTGAACACCGACTGCCCGACAATGGCAAAGACGAGCTGGGGCTATTGGCGGCACACATCAACCGCATGAGCGCAAAAATCGAGGGGTTGATGGCACAAGAAGTCACCATGGCCACCAGAAGGCGCACCCTCGAGCTAGAACGCCTTCAAGAGCAAATCAAGCCCCACTTTCTCTACAACACCCTCGATATCATCACCAAACTCATCGATATGGGCGACCTGCGCCGCGCAAAGCGCGCCTCTAACAAACTCGCCGCCTTTTATCAGCGCTCACTGGCAGATGGCACCGAAGTGCTCACCCTTTGTCAGGAAATTCAGTTGATTGAAGATTATATGGCCATTCAAAATATTCGCTACGGCGATGCCTTTCAGTTCACCGCAACCATACAAACAGACTGTGAAAACATAAAGATCCCCAAACTCACCCTCCAACCACTGGTAGAAAACGCCATTTACCACGGGCTTAAGCTTGTGGATCGCCCAGGCTATATTGGTTTCGAGGCAAAAATTGCAGATTCTAGCAGCTTTCTCTTAAGGCTGTGGGACAATGGTGCAGGCATGGACTATGCTTCCCTCGAAAATATCAACGGTCAACTCACAAGTATTCTCAGTGCCTCTTCACAGGCTAAAGTACAGAGGCCCCACCACACAGAATCCGTTTATATCAGCGAGGATACTCACGTTCAAGCGGGCTTTGGGCTCAGTAGCGTCGCTGAGCGCTTAAGGCTGTACTACGGCGACGGGGCACATATGCAGCTCTTCCACCGCAGCGCTTTTGAGCCACAGGCGTGTGGCATTGTGATTCAAATCCAAATTCCACTTTTACAGGAGGGCATTTGATGTTACGGGTATTAGTAGTCGATGATATGCCCATTTTTGTGGCATTTATGGAGACGTTAATTCCATGGGAGGCCCACGGCTTTCAGCTGGTGGGCAGTGCGAAAGATGGGCAAGAAGCGCTGGCAATGGCCAAAGAGAGCCAACCCAACATTGTGCTAACTGATATTACCATGCCACATATGGATGGCCTGAGTCTAGCGGAGGCCCTTAAAGCTGTGCTTCCAGATGTGTCCATTGTGATGATAACAGGACACACGGAGTTTCAGTATGCCCACAGCGCCCTGCGCCTTGGCGTATCTGACTATTTGGTCAAGCCCTTCGAGGCCCAAGAACTGCTAATTACCCTTCTAAAACTCAAACAAGCCCATCAAAAAAGCGCAGATGTGCGCCTTCAGTATGCGGATTTAGAGGCCCTGCGCACCGCAACGCTCCTAAGGCAACTCTTGCTGTCACAAACCCTCGATGTACAACTCAATCGCGCCTTGTTAAACGCCGATAAACTTCCTCTGATGTCGAGTCTTAGCGAGGCCTATGGCATTCGCGTCGCCACCATCGCCTTTCCCAGCGAAGCGAATGACCGTCCATCGATTGAACGCATTCTCACCGAAACCCTAGCCGATGGCCGCGCTATTTATCAGTTTACCGATTACGACGATCACCTGGTGGTGCTGCTGTGTTACCCAGATCCCAAAGACCACGCCTTCTACCGCGACGACATCGACCATCTTGTGCACGGTATTTCTCAAAAGCTCGCACTGACTGTGCATTTGGGCATCAGCCCCTACCAACCGCTAAACAAGAGGGTTCTCGACCAAGGCTCACCCCTTGAATTAAGCTCACCCGTCGACCAAGGCACTGCCCTTGCCCAAGTTGCCCCCGTGCTCAAAAGGGCCTATCAACAAGCGCTAGACCAACTCAATCACTATCTAGGGCAGCATATGCAAAACCCTGTACTAAAGCGCCAGCGCATCGCCCTAGAAATGAAGGCCTTCTTAGATGGTCATTTCACAGAACCTACCCTCGGCATGGATACCGTATCTAAGGCATTATTGGTAAATCAAACAGATCTAAGAGCGGCCTTCAAATCTGAAATGGGCTCCACCATGACCGAATACATCCTCAAGTGTCGAATGGAGCGCGCCCGTGAACTCATCTCTACTGGAGAACACAAACTGTCTAATGTGGCAGAACTCGTGGGCTATGAAGACCAGGCCTACTTCAGTCGTTGCTATAAAAGGTATTTTGGCACAGCCCCTAACAAACACGGCCCAAAATAAGCACCGCCAAAATTAAGCATGATGACGATGCCTGCTTGAAAACCTTTTCATTACGTTGAAAAGTACAAAACAAGCGTCGAAAAGTGCATGGAAACGCTTTCATCCCTTCAGTATACTGAAAACGTCAACTAGCACTTTCAATTTATGAGGGGGAATTAGAGAAATGAAAAAAATCACTGCACTATTTTTAGCCCTTTGCTTAATTTCTGGTTTGGCACTAGGTTGCCAAAAGGCACCAGAGCCCGTCGCTGCCACTGAAGCACAAACAGAAGCGACAACTGAAGCTGCACCAGAGCCGGTTACACTGCGCATTTATGCCCAGTATGCCGACGACGACACAAAAATACCTTACGATTACGCCGTTGCTGAGCTCGCTAAGGCCTATCCACATGTGACTTTAGAACTCGACGTTCAAGCACAGGACGACGGACAAAAGCTCCAAACCTATGCAGCGACAGGCAACTTGCCAGATATTTTCCAAGTTGGCGCAGCGCAAATCGAGACTTTTAAAGAGTCTGGCAACATCATGATGCTCGACGATGCTGCAAAATCAACAGGTTACTTAGATTTGGCCCACCCAAATGCACAGAGCATTATCTATAACGAAGATGGTCATATCTATGCGTTCCCATATGCGGGCAACGAACTCGTTATGTGGTATTACAACAAGGCACTTTTCGAGCAATACGGCGTAAAAGTACCTGAGACTATCGACGAACTCAAAACGGCTATTAAGACCTTCAAAGAAAACGACATTATCCCAATGTCTATCTTCGCCAAAGAAAAATGGATTACGACTGCACTTTACGACAGCATTCTCACGCGCTACTTGCCAGAAGGCATCGTGGCATTAGATAAAGCAAAAGCCAACGCAACAGACGAGCCTTTCAAGCAAGCTGCGAATACACTTAAAGAGCTCGTAAGCCTGGGCATGCTTCCTGAAGGCGCGACAAACTTAAACTACGACCAGGCTGCTGCCCTCTTCTACGAAGGCAAAGCCGCAATGTTTATCAATGGCCAGTGGGAAATCGAAGGTTCTACAGCAAAATTAGGCGACAAGGTAGATTGGATGTACTACCCAGTAGCCCCTGGTTTTGAAGGCAATGCAAAAGCCTTATCTGGCGGCGGCGCTGCTGGTGGTTATGCTGTTAGCCCCCATTCAGAGCACAAAGAGCTCGCTGCTGAAGTCGCTGCATTTATCTCACAAAAGTACTGCGAAGCTAAATACATGAAGCGCTCTAATCCAATTCTCGCACTGGACATCACAGATCTTGTGACACCAGAAAAAGAATTGCCAGCGATGATGCAGAAGCTATCAGACGAAATGGGCAATATCACGTCTACTACAAAATTTGCTTGGGGTCTTACACAGCCAGAATTCAAAGTGGCGATGGAAGATCAATCCCAGTTTCTATTAACTCCTGACTACACAACTGACGAGTTTATTGCAGAACTTGACAAAGTCGTCCAGCGTTTGAAGTAATTCTACCTTCCTGGGAAATGGAGCGCCAACTTGGCGCTTCATTTCCGTTATAGGCATGGAAATAAGCAATGTGAATGCAGCAATTGAAGAATCGAGGCAAGCATGAAAAAATTCTTTGGCAATCCCTGGGCCATAGCGCTCTTTACGCTCCCCACGCTACTCCTTTTTAGTGTGATGGTCTTTTATCCCATTATTCAAGTGTTTTACCGCAGTCTATTCGACTGGAATGGCCTGAGTGCGGGCACCTTTGTGGGCATGGACAACTACGTGCGTTTGCTCGACGACAAAGGCTTTCAGGTCGGCAATTTGAATGGCTTTAAATTTGGCGCAGTCATAACGGTCTTTCAATTGACAATGGCCACACTCCTGGCCCTTTCGCTGTCGAGTATGCGCATGAAGGGCAAGAGCATCTTGCGCGTCGCCTATTTTATTCCCGTGGTGCTCTCTGTGACTGTGGTTTGCCAGCTTTGGCTGTCTATTTACAACGCCGACACGGGTTTACTCAACCGGGCCTTTGCCTTTATGGGCATCCCCTTTAAGCAAAACTGGCTGGCAGATCGCCACGTAGCCATTTACGCCATCGCCTTTGTCAACGCCTGGCAGTGGACCGGCTATCAATTTGCCCTTATCTTGGCCGGCGTTAAAAGCATTCCCGACAGCTATTTTGAAGCGGCAAAAATCGATGGCGCCAGCTCTTGGAAAGCCCACCGCTTTATTACCATTCCCCTCTTATCAGAAACCTATAAATTCTGTCTTGTAGTCTCCATTACAGGCGGTATCAAGGCCTTTACAGAAATGTTTATTATGACAGGCGGTGGACCCGGCAATTCCACTTACACCCTTACCTATACCATGTATTCAGCGGCATTCCGCAGTGCTCAATTTGGCTACGGCTTAGCCGCGGCCGCAGTTTTGGTCCTCGAGTGCTTGCTGGCCATTATTTTAGTCAACAAAGTCTTCAAAACAGATCCTGCTGTGGAGGGCGCATAAATGAAAAACAAACTCTTAAAATGGCTCTTCGGTGGCTTCTTGTGGTTTTATGCAGCCATCTCCCTCTATCCTCTGGTGTGGATGGTGCTCTACAGCTTTAAAAACAACGACGAAATTTTCGTGGGCAACCCCTTTGGACTGCCAAAAGTATGGCGCATAGACAACTACATCAAAGCATGGACCAACTACGATGTGCCTCAGTACTTTCTAAACTCCCTAGTGGTGGCCATTGCCACAGTGTGCCTTACGCTGGCACTTTCTATTACATTCGCCTATGCCACTAGCCGTATGCGCTGGCGCGGCAAAGGGTTAGTGAGGCTCTACGTAGCCCTTGGCATGTTTGTGCCCGTGCAAGCGGTGCTGATTCCCGTGGCACGCCTTGTTAATGGCTTTGGACTCACAGATAGCCACCTCGCCCTTATTTTTCCCTATACCGCTTTTAACCTGAGCTTTGCCACAATGGTGTTTTACGCCTTCTTTGTAGGCCTACCAGTAGAGCTAGAAGAAGCGGCGTGTATTGATGGGGCCAATATCTTTCAAACTTTTTTTAAAGTGATGATTCCCACCGTACAACCTGCCATATGGACTTTGGCAATTTTCACCTTTCTCAACTCATGGAACGAATTCCTACTTGCCAATGTACTCGTGGTTAAGCCTGCACTTAAAACGCTGCCACTGGGGGTCTTGTTCTTCCAAGGCCAGTTCACCACTGACTGGGGTGCCATGGGTGCAACCATGGTCATCGCATCACTTCCAACGGTTTTACTCTACATTTTCTTTAGCAATCAGGTAGAAAAGGCGCTCACCGTAAGTGGCGCAGTTAAAGGATAATCCTTCGCAGACATCACCTTCACAAGGAGTCGAAATGTCGATTACTTTCCACAATCAACTATTTTATCTCCAAGCACCGGGCTTCGATCTGGTGCTTGGCTTGCTTCCCACAGGTCATTTAGCCGACCACTATATGGGCGCACCCCTTCATCTTTGTCGTGAACACCTTGAGGCCCAACGCTTTAGACGCCCTCAAAATCGTGGACTGAGCATCTACACCACCCCAGGGAGCTTTGAGGTTCCCCTAGGTCACGAGCAGTTGGCTTTTCCTACCGCCTATTCTGGAGATTTTCGAGAGCCTGCATTTTTAGCGACTACACAAGAGGGCCACAAGCGCTTTGACTTAATCTACAAGGCACACCGCCTCTATAAAGGGGGATTTACACCCAGCGACTTGCCCCATCTGCGCCTTAGCGACAGCACAGCAGAAACCTTAGAAATCGATGTGTTCGATGATGTACATCAATTGACTGTGACCCTCTGCTACACGGTTTTACAAACCACCCAAGCCCTTGCTATGGGGGTTAAAATTCACAACGGCGGCCAAGGCACCCTTTCTGTCGAGAAGCTTATGAGCGCTTGTATCGCACTGCCAGATGCCAATTGGCAATTGCTACAGCTCTCCGGCGACTGGCTCAGGGAACGTCAGCTGGTGCGCCGCCACCTAAACTGCGGTAGGCAGGGTTTTGGGAGCACCCGCGGTGCCTCTAGTGCACACCATAACCCCTTTGCAGCCCTCGCGCGTCCAGAGACCAACGAATCGCAGGGGCAGGCCATCGGCATGTCAGCCATATACAGCGGAAGTTTCATGCAGTCCATCGAAGTCGATGAAGATGGACAACTGCGCTGGATGACTGGCATTCATCCAGAAACCTTCACTTGGCAGTTAAAGCCCAATGGCACCTTCGAAACACCTCAAGTGGTAATCGGCTATTCACAAAACGGCCTCAATGGCTTAAGTCAGGTATTTCACCGCCTTGTGAATCAACATTTAATTCCACCAAAGTGGGCAACCACGCCACGCCCCATTGTGCTCAACAACTGGGAGGCGACATACTTTAACTTCGACGAAAAGACGCTACTCGCCCTTGCCGACAAGGCAAAAGCGGTAGGTGTCGAGCTCTTTGTGCTAGACGACGGCTGGTTTTCCACTAGAAATGACGACCTTCATGGCCTCGGCGATTGGCGCGTCAACACAGAAAAATTGCCAAGTGGTTTAATCGGCCTCGCAAGCGCCATAAAAGACAAGGGACTTGAGTTTGGCCTCTGGATTGAACCTGAAATGGTCAACGACGACACACCGCTCTTTCTTGAGCATCCCGAGTGGGTGGTGGGACACTGGGCAACCCCTAACACTTCACGCAGCCTCGCCCAGGCGCGCAACCAATATGTACTGGATTTTTCTAACCCCCAAGTGGTCAATCATATTTATGATCAGCTGATTGCCGTACTCGACCCACTGCCACTAAGCTACATTAAGTGGGATATGAATCGCAATCTCTCAGAGGGCTTTACTAGTCACCTACCCGCTGATCAGATGGGTGAGTTTATGCATCGCTATATGCTGGGGGTTTACAGTTTATACCACCGCCTCACGAGGAGATATCCCGAGCTTTTAATTGAGTCTTGCTCTGCTGGCGGTGCGCGCTTTGACCTAGGCATGTTCTACTATGCGCCACAGGCTTGGGCCAGCGACAACAGCGATGCCGTTAGCCGACTAAGTATTCAGTATGGCACGAGCATCGCCTACCCCATAAGCGCCATGGGAGCCCATATCTCAGCGGTGCCCAATCACCAGATACATCGCCATACCCCCCTGGCTTTTAGAAGCGCCGTCTCTTTTTTTGGCGCATTCGGCATAGAGCTCAACTTGCTAGAAGCCGACGAGCTCCTTTTAATGGACCTAAAGCACACGGTGGCATTTTACAAGCGCTTTCGCGAACTCCTGCATAGGGGTACTTTCTATCGCCTACTAGGTCCCTTCGCCAATGGCCCTGCAGGGCTATATGGCCAATCCGCTTGGCAGCAGCACTATGGTCAGCCCTATGCGTGGCAGGTGCTCTGCACCCATGGTCAAGAGGGACTTGTGGCCAAATATCAACCTTTGGCATACCCCAATGCCGGGCCTACCTTCCTTAAGCTGCAAGGCCTAGTTGCGCACCACCAATACCGGGTGGTGAGCTGTGACGACTATAGCACAACAGAGAAATGCGATTTCGTGGCCACTGGCGCGCACCTTATGCAAATGGGTATTTTGGTAATGCCACCTTTTAACGGCATAGAAAAAACCCACGCATCCTCAGGGGATTACGTGAGTCATCTTTGGTATATTCAGCATCTCAGGGACTGATCTTTATTCATGTGCATGGGTATGATGGAGATCTGGCCAGTGTGCATGCTTGTGAACGACGGGTTTGTGGGCATGGCCATGGCGATGGGCTTTGCCTGTTGCTATTTGCCCCTCATGTTGATGGGTGTGATCATGGTCGTGATGCAAATCGTCGTGGGTATGGGCGTGGTCGTGATAAAGGGCTACATGCTCGTGCTGATGAACGTGGTCTTCGGTAACGGCAAAGTAGGTGCCCAATAGCATCACCAAGAGCGCGATGGCAAAGTTCATTGTAAGTGGCTCTTTTAGAAAGAGCCACGAGGCCAATACGCCCACAAATGGCGCCGCCGCGTAGTATGCACTGGTTCGGGCTGCGCCAAGATCTCTTTGGGCGTATATATAGAAAAAAATACTGAGTCCGTAGGCCACAAAGCCCAACAATAGGGCGAACACACCAAAGAGCACGGTAAACTCCCACGCGCCCAATAAAAGAGCCACGCTCAAAGCGCCTAGTCCCGACCCGATGCCCTTGATAATAACAATATCTAAGGGGTCATTTAAAGACAACATGCGGGTACAATTGTTCTCGAGACCCCACGATACAGATGCCAACAAAATCCAAATAGCACCTGGCGTCAACTTAAAATCCAAAGTTGGCCCCATAGAAAGCAAGATAGTAGCGCATGTCATAAGGCCAATTGCAAGCCACATACGGCGCCCCACCGCCTCTTTAAAGAGCACCAGCGCCAGCAAGCTCGTGACGACGATCTCGAAATTGTTGAGTAGTGCGGCGGTGCCTGCAGTTGCTTCACTTAAACCAAGCATTAAAAAGATGGGTGCGGCAATATCGAGAAGTATCATACCCACTACAAAAATCATTTCTTTCTTGGGTATGGCCACGGCCTTGCTCAGTGGTGTAAGTCGTCCCCTGATCACACGAAGTACAGACATGCCAAGACCAGCCCCTAAATATAAGAGCGCTGCCAGTACATAAGGCGACAACTGGGTCAGTAGCACCTTTGCCACAGGCGCGCTTATGCCATAGAGCACTGCAGCCAAAATGGCAAGGACAATTGGCCACTTAATCTTCAACTTCAATAGCGCTGATACATTCATTTTCTGTGCTCCTGTTTATGTTATTATGGGTATAATGCACGCTTTTTTTCTATGCGAACTAAGGAATTGCATCGTCTATGTCGATAAGATGGTTAGAAGCTAATTCAGGAGGTGCATCATGATAGAGAAGGTGCTCGTTTTTATCGGAATCTCCGTGGATCCAAACACGGAACGGGAATGGGAATCACTGTTAGAAGCCTCTGGGTATCAAGCCTTTTTTACAGCTAGTGAGTGGCAAGATGTAGATCTAGAAGGGTGTGTATCGCGAGCCGTGGCCGTGCGCAAGCACCTTAGGCAATACTCGCAGTCGAGCGAAGCCATTTACGTGGACCAGCCAGAACACCTTTTAGCCATGGTCTCTCACTTAAAGGTCCCCAAGCACTTATTGCCAACCCTGCCCATGCCCGAATCTCCCTTGGAGCTCCTCGACGCACTCGATGCAATTTTTGCCACTGCCTAGCACCTAAACACACACCTAGTGTCCTTATCTGATAACCTCAGATAAGGATTTTTATTTATACAGCAGACGTTTCACCCATGGAATAAAAGAGGCTTTATAAGGTGGGTATTTTAGTGCCAAGTCAAAATAGGTGGGGCTCTTTAGCACGGATTTAAAGTGACTAAAGGCCTCAAAGGAGTAGTAGCCGTGATAACGACCATGCCCACTTGGTCCTCTGCCACCAAAGGGCAGGTGCTCGTTGGCAATATGCATGATGGTATCGTTAATGGCGCTGCCTCCAAAATGAATGCGCGCCACCACCGCCGCTTCGAAGGCAGAGTCTTCGGTAAACACATAGCAAGCCAAGGGATTAGGGTTCTCGCCTACAACACTTAGAATCTCATCGAAGGTAGTATAGGTCAGTATCGGTAGCACAGGGCCAAAAATCTCTTCCCGCATCACCGCAGCGTCTAAATTTGAAACCTCAAGCAGCGTAATATCGATATGTCGCGCCCCTTTATTTGTACCTCCACCATATAATACCACGCCTTCGTCAATAAACTTGGCGACTCGGTCAAAATTTGCATCATTTATAATTTTTCCAAAATCGGGATTATCCAGTAGGTTTGAACCGTAAATTTTATTGGCCTCAGCAATAAACGCCTTTACAAAGGCCTCTTTTACCTCGCTGTGCACCAGCAGATAATCCGGCGCAATACAAGTCTGCCCAGCATTTGTTCCCTTGCCAAAGAGTATGCGGCGTGCTGCCAAATCGAGCTTGGCACTCTTGTCGACGATGCAAGGACTCTTCCCCCCCAGTTCAAGCACTACTGGGGTTAAATGCTCGGCTGCAGCTTTCATCACGATTTTCCCCACTTTGGGTGAGCCCGTAAAGAAGATTAAATCAAAGGGATGGCCCAATAAGGTCTGAGTCTCGGGTATCCCACCTTCCAAAACGGCAATATATTCCCTGGGGAAAGTGGCAGCAACCAGATCCGAGACGACCTTGGCCGTAAAAGGAGCGAGTTCTGAGGGCTTAACTATGGCTGTATTGCCCGCTGCAATGGCACCAGCAAGCGGCGCAATCACCAATTGGAAGGGATAATTCCAAGGGCCAATAATCAGCGTATTGCCATAAGGCTCAGGATAAATGCTAGATTTCGCCCCAAAGCTAATGAGATTGCCCCTTACTTTTTTGGGCCGCATCCACTTGGATAACCCCTTTTTTAAAGTCGCAATTTCGGTGAGTGAAAAACCCACCTCTGTGGTCATCACCTCATAGTCGGATTTTCCGAGGTCTTTTTTTAAAGCAAGGGCAAGCTGTGGTTCGAAGTCTAAAATGGCCGCCTTTAACTTATCTAACATTTCAAGCCTAAAGGCCAGGGACTTTGTCTTTCCCGAATGATAGAACTTTTTCTGGTCATGGTTTATCTTTTGAAAAGTGCTTTCGAAATTTTCCATAAGTTGTTTCCTCCTAATGCAATTGCCAATGTAATTGCTCGTATAATTGCTAGTGTATTTGCTAATTTAATGTCATCATACCAGCAATTAGCCTTTGTCACATTAACATAGGTTAATCCGATAAGCTATTTTTCGCGGTCGCTATGTCTAAGTCGACTGAGCGACACCGGGTGAATGCCTAAGAAAGTTGCGATATGTCGCTGCTTAGCTCTTTGGTTGATGTCGGGGTAGTCCTTACAAAAGGCCTCATATCGCGCCTTTGCATCGAGCAGTAGCAGGCTTGCCTCTCTGATTTCCTTTAAATTGTAGATGTGCTCTGTATATTTTCTGGCCAACTTCTCCCAGCTGCGATAATGATCAATCATCTGTTTGAATTGATTTGCATCAATGACCAATAAGATGCTGTCTTCTTCGGCGATTATACCGTATGCGGAGGGTCTCTGATAGATCATTGAAGCATATGAACAAACATAATCACGCTCTATCGAAAAGTGCTTGGTAATGTCGTCGCCCTTTTGTGTGATGTAAAAATAGCGCAAGAGTCCCCTTGCCACAAAGGCGATGCGGTTTTCGACGGTATCTTGCTCTAGAAACAGCTGCCCTTTTGCCAAACGCACTACACTAAACAAAGCCTTTAACTGTTCTATAGCGGGTATCTCAACTAATGCATCTTCTTTCATCTGCTGCAAAAGCATAAGATACGCCCAATCTGATGCGTGATTTTGAATCATTTAACACCTCTTTGTTTTAGCACTACTCTCTCATTGAACCTGTTTTATGATACTTAACATGCCAACTGAGGCTTGTGTCGAGCATGTGGCTCTCGTGCCCGGGAACCGAGGTTTCTGAAGCGCTTAAATAGTCCATCAGGGACTTTTGATAGCTTGGGTGGGCACAGTTTTGAATGATGGACCTTGCCCGCTCCCGAGGAGAGAGTCCCCTTAAATCTGCCAGTCCTTGCTCTGTAACGACAATATGTACATCGTGTTCGGTGTGATCCACATGGGAGACCATGGGCACAATGGATGAGATCGCACCTGACTTGGCCGTCGAACTCGTAGTAAATATTGATAAATAGGCATTTCTTGTGAAATCTCCCGAACCGCCAATGCCGTTCATCATCTGAGTGCCCATCACCATTGTGGAATTTACATGGCCATAAATATCTACTTCTAGGGCCGTATTCATTGCAATAATCCCCAGTCTTCTAATGACCTCTGGGTGATTGCTTATTTCCATGGGTCTTAAGATGCAGTGCTGGGCATAATGTGCCATATGCTTTTTTAAGCGCACCAAGCCTTCTTTTGACGGGGTAAAAGATGTGCCCGATGCCATTGACACTTTGCCTGCATCGATAAGGTCTAGCATGCTATCTTGTATGACTTCTGTATAACAGGTGAGATTACTGAACTTGCTTTCTAGCAGTCCTGCCATAACCGCATTGGCCACAGAGCCGACTCCCGATTGTAAAGGCAGCAAATTAATGGGCAATCTACCCGACTCTACCTCCTTCTCGAGGAAAGCGATCAGATGCTTGGAAATCGCCTTAGCCTCATCGTCTATTGGTCCCAAACACCTCACCTGATCCGCTTGATTTGTCACCACTATCGCCTTAATTTTATCCGGATTACATGGAATAGACGGGGTTCCAATGCGATCTTTTACATCCATAATGGGAATGGGTTTTCGACAGGGTGGCTTTTGCGTGTAGTAAATATCGTGAACGCCAATCAGCTCAATAGGCTGATCCATATTGATCTCCACAATCACTTCTCTCGCCAGGGAAACCGCCTGAGGCGCAATGCCCACAGAGGTTGAGGGTACAATACTGCCATCTTCAAGTATCGCCACCGCTTCTACAATTGCCACATCGATTTGGCCAAAATACCCATAATCCATCCACTGAGGCACATGACTAAGGTGCATATCTTGGTACTGCACCATGCCACTATTGATGGCTTTTCGCATTGTCTCCTGTGTTTGGTAGGGATATCGTCTCTTGATAATGCCTGAATCTGTAAGGGCCCCATCGAGCTCTGGGCCCACAGATGCTCCCGTTATCAAAGTAATCCCGAGGTGGTCTCCAGCCCTGGCTCTCTCAGCCAGGGCCAAGGGCACTGCCTTTGGATAGCCCGATGGCGTAAAACCACTAGTAGCCACAACAAAACCATCGTGTATGAACTCGGCCGCTCGGCCAGCGGGCATTATTTTTTCTTGAAGTACATCGCACTTCATGCGCGTCTCGTAAAAATGCGCATCTGCTCTTTCTGGTACAGAAACCATTTCGCCTCCTACTCACATCCACCGCAAAACCTCATGCTCTCATTTTAACACATGTACCCTTGAGGACGCAGAAAAAGGTACGAAACCTAAGTGGTTTTGTACCTTTTTCACATTTTTAAAAGGTTGTTACCTATTCAATTTCTGTTAGAAGGTTTTCCATTTGAGATTTAAACGATTCGAACGCCTGTTTCGAAACACCATTCACCATGATATCTAGTTTTGTGCCATGAGTTGCACCTAATCGCAATAGTCCAAGTAAGCTTTTACCATCGACAGTGATGTCATCCTTGCGAATCTTCACATCACCTGTAATTTGGTGGCAAAGCTTTGTAATTAAACCCGCTGGTCTTGCATGTAAACCGTGCTCATTTGTGAGTGTTAGTGTAAAGTGTGCATCAACAGAAGAATCGTGCCCCAAGTCTTGCTCATCCAAAGCAAAATTGTCGAGCAAATATGACTCGGCTGCCTGATTCCACAGGCCACCAGCCTGTTCACACAACTTATGAAGATGTGAAAATCTGGCATCCATATGGCCTAGTTCCTCAAAGTCCTCAATTGCTGTAAGTGGTAACTTAATATGATTATAAATTAATTTTTTTGCACCTGGAAGTTTAGGTAACTGCTCAATCGTTGGAATTGCAGCATCCATACCTCCTATGTGAGTCACCATTACACTGGGATTAATGCGGCCAGCTGCAGCCAAGGTAAGGGCTTCCTTAAGATCGTCTGTATTTCCTCCAGTTGAGCCCATAATATGCGTGTTTGCATAATGTACTCTGTACATATTAATTGTGGCGCTGAAATCATGCTCATTGGGCCCAGCAAAAAAGTTAATGCATCCATCGTGTCCAAGCAACTGATCTGCCTGCTCTACAAGACCCTGAATTGGCGCATACACAAACACATCATCAAAGCCTTTCCCGTCTGTTAATCGCATCATATATGCAAGTGCGTCCGCTACTCTAGTAACATCTACATAATGAAGGGCAACACCAAGTTTTAAAGCGCGCTCTTTTGCAATCAGCGCTTCTGCACGTGAAATGCGCTTTGCATCTGCATCAGTAACCACGAGAATAGACGGTCTTAAATGGGCATCTAAAGACAGTGCGTAATCGATGGCACCTAATCCCATTGGACCAGCACCACCCAAAATTGCAAGGGCACCTCCTGGCTTAATCCCCATTACATGTTCATAACGCCCTGAAACTGTATGATAATTAGCATGGTAGCCACCAATAATGCAAGACATGGGCTCCCCTAAAGAGGCACCAAAGTAATCTTGGCCATCATATACCAATAGACAGCCCAACTCCATAACCTCTTGAGGGATGATATTGTATGTGGCATTTCCTCCAAAATTGCCATAGGAGTACCCTGGTGCATAAGGGCTACCCTTGTAATTGAGAGCTGGTTGAAGTGAAAATTTTTGCCCAGGTATAAATTGCCCTTCATATTTCTTTCCAACTGCTATAATATCTCCCGCCATTTCATGTCCAACAATAATTGGATTTATTGCCACATCGTCTGGTACTCTTTTGTGATTTGCACCTTGCCGCCAGGCTTTGTAAGTTGACATACACACGCTGTCACAAACTACTTTCACGAGGATTTCATCCTCTCTTATTTCAGGTAACTCGAAAGTTTCGAGGCGCAAGTCCTCTGTGCCGTACATTCTTATGGCTGTCGTTTTCATATAACCTCTTTTTGATTTTTATAATTTCCCTAACCATTGCAATACCACATTGGGAATTTGAGCGTTAATCCAAGTCAATGATGCAGATTTTGTACCCTGACTGACAACTGCGCCTGCACTTGTTGCCACAGCAAGTTTCAATAAGGCCTCAGAATCAAGTCCTCTAAGAAAGGCCGTTGCCACGGCGGCAACGAATGCATCACCCGCACCCACACTGCTATGGGCCTGAACTGGAAGCGCTTTCCACTTCCAGATACCCTCGGCATTGGCATAGTATCCACCTTGTGCACCTAAACTGATAAAACAATGGGCGATGCCAGACTTATGCCATTCACGGCAAAGTGTTAATATCTCGTGTTCTTCATTTATTGAATGTCCCAAAAACTGTTCGATTTCATGAAGATTTGGCTTAATCATAAACGGAGTGGCTTTAAGCCCTTCTTTAAAAAGCGCACCAGAAGCATCTAAAATACATCTACATTCCAATCTATTGGCCAGTTCTATAATTGTTCTATAGATTGATATTTCAACACCAGGTGGCACGCTCCCAGATAAAACGAGAATGTCTCCGCATGTCAATACTTCTTTGAGTTGTGCAAATAATTGATCTAAGTGGTGGGGCGAGATTGGGGTTCCCTGTTCATTAATTTCAGTGATTTGCTTTGTACTTCGACAAAATATCTTTGTATTGGTCCTTGTTTCACCCTCAATTTTAAGCATACGATGAGGAACTTCTAAGGCTTCCAGTGATGAGGCTATCCACTGTCCAGTCAATCCCGCTAAAAATCCTAGCGCCAAGGGGGGTTCACACAATGTCTTTGCGACTTTCGCCACATTGATTCCCTTGCCACCTGGATCTTGATGAGATTCTAAAACTATGTTTAATCCGTTCATTGTGAGTTGGCCCACTTCGAGCGTCTTATCTTTAGCAGGATTCAGTGTTAAAGTAACTAATTTCATATCGCGCTTCCCTGATTGAAAATCTTCAACACCTCATCAGCTGATCTTGCACACGCTAATGCCTCTAGTAATTCGGGTTCTTCAATGACTTCAGCGATGTTAGACAAAAGTTGAATATGCTCATTTCCTTTCCCAGCGATACCAATCACTATATTTGCAAGCTTGCCATCTCCAAAGTCGACGCCTTGCGGGTACTGAAATACGACGATACCCGAATAAATAACCGCATCCTTTGCAGCATTTTCGCCGTGGGGTATTGCAACGCCGTTGCCAATATATGTGCTGAATTTTTCTTCGCGGTGTAACATGCCATGTATATAGTTTTCATGTACATATCCACGTTCATATAATAATTGCCCACAGGCCCTGATAGCTGCCGATTTATCTACAGATTCACAGTTTAGCACAATGTTCTTTACGCTTAAAATTGATGTGGGTTTTGATTGTATGTCCATATGTGTCCCTTTCTGTTGTAACTTCTCATGATTTTGTCTTTCGATCGCATCGTTTAGCAGTGTATATTCTTCAACATTAAGAAAATCGTCAAGGCCGATAACCCATGCTTTGGGAGCACGTCTTTTGGTTCGTTCTACTAGGCTCTTGTATGTTACAACGCACTGTGCTGTAGCCGGCAGCATCTCAATAGCACAGTTTTCTACCCACAAGGAGGGATTGCCTTTAAGAACTTGCACCTTTTGAAAAAGCGCGGCTCCCATTGCACTCGAACCCATACCTGCATCACAAGCAAAATAAATATGCCTTAGAGGTTCGCCAAAAACATCCATTGTTTGCAGGTTTGTATTCGCATGGGTGTATTCGCCCACTTGCTCCAATTCATTTTGGGGATGTTTAAACCTTAAGTAGGACAGACATAGACGCGTTGCGACAAAGGCACTAACTGTAGCTGCGACGATTCCGAAGATAACAAAAGGCAAACTCTGACGTGAAGACAAGGCGATGACAGTGATTAAACTTCCCGGTGACGGCGGTGACACTAAACCCGCCCCTGAAAGTTGAAAACATAAATTTCCCACAAGTCCACCAATTAATAGGGGAGTGACCAAAAGGGGTTGTGAAAGTACATAAGGGAAATACATTTCGTGAATGCCACCTAAACTATGAATGATACTCGCAGTAGCAGCACTTTTGTAGATGCTTTTCTTTCCATAGTAAGCCAGGGCTAAGAGAAGGCCCAGGCCAGGCCCAGGATTAGACTCCAATAAAAAAAGTATGGATTGTCCTGTATTAACCGCTTCTTGTACACCAATTGGTGAAAGAAGACCGTGATTGATTGCATTATTTAAGAACAACAATTTCGCCGGTTCGATCAATAAGGCACTTAAAAAGACTAGACCTCGGTTCATTACCCATGATATACCGCTAGCTGCCCAAGCACTTGCAAAATCCACCACGGGACCAATTACAGTAAACCCCATAATTGCAAAACAAATTGCGACTACTGCAGAAATGCCATTTGAACTTATCATCTCAAATCCAATAGGAATTTTAACT